>DASWGF010000098.1:0-2201 GCA_036393875.1 Candidatus Dormiibacterota bacterium | reverse complement strand
CGCAAGCCGACGTGCAGGCCACTGACTTCGTGGACCTGGCGGACAAGCTCGGTTGCTGACCCCCTGTGAATTCAGGGGCTCGAATCCCTTTGAATTCGGGGCTTGGAAAACCGTCGAATTCAGGGCCGGCGCACCGCGCCCCGGCATGGTGACTTACTAACGTCGCCAGTAAAGAATTTGATGTTCATGCGGCTGCCCGTTGCTCTCAGCTCGGAACAGGTCATCATCGCGCTGGCTGCGGCCGCGGAGGCGAAGGACGCCTACACCGAAAGCCATCCCCAGCGGGTGGCGAGCACCGCCCTTCACCTCGGTATCCGACTCGGCTTCCAGGAATCGGATCTGATCGCCTTGTATCGCGGCGCCCTGATCCACGACATCGGCAAGATCGCCGTGCCCGACGCAATCCTGGGCAAGCCAGGGCCGCTGAACGCTGAGGAAGAACGGCGGATGCGCGCGCATCCGATCATTGGCGAGAGCATCGTGAAGCCGCTGCCTTCGGCGGCGGACATCCTGCCCATCATCCGCCATCATCACGAGCGATTCGACGGCGGCGGTTACCCAGACGGCCTGTCGGGCCATCGGATTCCTCTCCTGGCCCGAATCGTGTCGGTCTGCGACGCCTATGACGCGCTGGCGAGCGACCGGCCCTACAGGGTTCGGCGTCAACCTCAGGAAGCAATTGAGACGTTGATGCGCGGCGCGGGCCAGCAGTGGGACCGAGAGCTGGTCTCGCTTCTTTTGTCCGAATTACCGGCGATCCGATTCGAGGTCGCCAGTTGACCTGGACCTGACAGGGAGGCGGGCTTAAGCGTTTGCGGCGGGGTGCTCAAGGCAGTTCTACACTCAGCGCGTGCCGATGACCTCGTTCGATCAAGCCGTTGGGTCAAGGGTGCTCGCGCTGCACCAGCTCATCTACGAAAAGTCGGGCGGCCGAATCGGCGAGCGAATCGGAAGGGCGCCGATGCTCTTGCTGCGCACGACTGGCCGCAAGTCCGGGCTCACGCGCACGGCGGCCCTTCTCTACCACCGCGACGGTGGCGACTATGTCGTGGTTGGATCCAAGGGTGGCAGCGACGTCGCGCCGGCGTGGGTACACAACCTGGAGGCCCTTCCAGAAGTCGGGGTGCAGGTCGGCGTCAAGCGGTTTGCAGCCAAGGCTCGCATTGCATCGCCTGATGAACGGCGCCGGCTGTGGCCGGAAATGACCAGGCTGTGGCCTCAGTACGACCGCTATCAGTCACAGACTCAACGCGAGATTCCGTTGGTCATCCTCTCGCCGACCGCCTAGGTCCGCAGGCAGAACTCTTCGATCAGCGGGACGACCGTCTCCGGCGCGTCCTCCTGGATGAAGTGGCCGGCATCGGCAAGCTCGTGGACAGTCCCTCTGGGAAAGAAGGCGCGAAAACCGGCAATCGCCACGTGCGGCCAGATCGCGCGGTCGCGCATGCCCTCGATCATCATGGCCGGCACCCCGGCCTGTCCAAGCTTGAACAGACCCGGAAGCGCGGAGACCAGAGTCTCGCGGATCCGCTCCAGGTGCAGGCCTTCCAGAGGAAATGCGATCGCCGCCCGACACTCCTCGAAGGTGGGGAATGCCGCCGCGTAGGCTTGCAGCCACGTATCGGTCACGACCTCACGGCGCTGGATGCCGAGCGTCATCATGATGCCGCCGACCAGGTATTTCAGGTTGCCGAGCACAGCTTCGAGCTGACCCGCTTCCTCCATCGACTTGATGGCCGCGAACCATGGCGTCAATCGCTCCTCGCGCACGTCGCGATCGGTGCCGAAGATGGTGTTCATGGCCACAAACCGCTTCATCCGGTCGGGATACCTCGAGGCGACGACCGCACCCATCGGACCGCCCCAGTCCTGCATCACGAGCGTGATGTCGCGTAGATCGAGCTCCTCGATCAGGCTGCCGAGATTGCGCGCGTGGCGGTCGAGAGTGTAGTCGGCGCCGGCCGGCGTTTCCGACTTGCCGAACCCCATGTGGTCGGGAGCGATCACCCGGAAATGACCTGACAGGGCCGGTATGAAGTTCCGATACAGGTAGGCCCACGTCGGCTCCCCGTGGATCAGGATGATGGGCTCGCCGGCCCCCTCATCCACGTAGTGCATTC
The DNA here is from genome assembly GCA_036393875.1 of Candidatus Dormiibacterota bacterium. Taxonomy (GTDB): domain Bacteria; phylum Chloroflexota; class Dormibacteria; order Dormibacterales; family Dormibacteraceae; genus UBA10449. Next base: position 81 of record DASWGF010000098.1, on the reverse strand, counting down.
GAAAGCCAGGCCTGGTCGTGAAATGCGCTCGAAACGGAAATGTGCCGCCGAACGTCTCTCCGGCTGCGATCCCACCCACGC
>DASWGF010000097.1:0-5048 GCA_036393875.1 Candidatus Dormiibacterota bacterium | reverse complement strand
CTGCGCGCGATCAACCCGTCGCCGTACATGTTCTTTCTCGCGCTCGGTGGCGACCGCCACGTCGTAGGGACGTCGCCCGAGAAGCTCGTACAGGTCGAGGGCAAGCGCGTCGAGACGAGGCCGCTCGCGGGCACCAGGCGTCGTGGCGCCACACCTGAGGAAGATGCGCGGCTGGAAAAAGAGCTGCTCAGTGACCTCAAGGAACGCGCGGAGCACGTGATGCTGGTCGATCTCGGCCGCAACGACGTCGGCCGCGTGGCGCGTCCCGGAACGGTCAACGTCGATCGGCTCATGGAGGTGGAGCGCTACTCGCACGTCATGCACATCTCTTCGACCGTCAGCGGCGAGCTGAAAGATGGCTGCACGGCGATCGATGCGCTGCGGGCGGCGTTTCCGGCCGGCACGGTCTCGGGCGCCCCGAAGATCCGCGCGATGGAGATCATCGCCGACCTCGAGCCCGAACAGCGAGGCGTGTACGCCGGCTCGCTGGGTTACGTGAGCTTCGGCGGGAACCTCGACATGGCGATCACATTGCGCACCATCGTCGTCGCCGGCGGCGACGCCTACGTGCAGGCGGGCGCCGGGGTGGTCGCCGACTCGAAGCCCGAGCGCGAGTTCGAAGAGACCCTGGAGAAGGCCGGCGCCATGTTCAAGGCGATCGAGATGGCCGAGGAGCTGTGATGGGCAACGGCTCTTCACCCAAGCTGGCGGTCATCGACAACTACGACTCGTTCACATACAACCTCGTGCAGTACCTCGGCGAGCTGGGGGTCGAGCCGGCTGTCTTCCGCAACGATGCGGTCACCGTCTCCGAGCTGGCCGGCTACGACGGCATCGTCATCTCGCCCGGCCCTGGCACGCCCGACGACGCGGGCATCTCCAACGAAGCGATCAAGGAGCTTTCCGGCCAGATCGCGATCCTCGGCGTCTGCCTCGGCCACCAGTGCCTGGGCCAGGCGTTTGGCGCTCGGGTCGTGCGCAACGAGCCGTCGCATGGCAAGACCTCGTGGATCCGCCACGACAACTCGGGCGTGCTGGCGGGCGTCGCCGATCCGTTCGAAGCGACCAGGTATCACTCTTTGATCGTGGAACGGGCATCACTGCCTCCCGAGCTGGCGGTGACCGCATGGACAACCGACGGCACGGTCATGGGACTGCGCCATACGCGGCACCCGACCTATGGCGTCCAGTTCCATCCCGAGTCGGTGCTCACCAAGGAAGGCAAGAAGATCCTGGGCAACTTCATCAGGCGGGCCACGCGGTGATCGAGGTCATCGCCAAGCTCGTCAAATGCGAGTCGTTGAGCGAGGCCGAGGCCGCGGCCGCCTTCGAGACGATCATGCGCGGCGACGCCACACCAGTCCAGATCGCCGGCTTCATGGTCGCGCTGCGCATGAAGGGGGAGTCTGTCGAGGAGCTCACGGGGTTTGCCCGCACCGCGAGAGCGCTGGCAACACCCATCGAAGTCGACGGCGCCCTGCTCGATACGTGCGGCACCGGCGGTGACGGCCTGGCCACCTTCAACATCTCGACGCTCGCGGCGATCGTGGCCGCGGCCTGTGGAGCGAAGGTCGCCAAGCATGGAAATCGGGCGGCATCCTCTTTGTGCGGGTCGGCCGACGTCCTCGAGCAGCTGGGGGTGAAGATCGACCTCGCCCCGGATGGAGTGGCGCGCTGCATCGAGCAAGCCGGCATCGGGTTCCTGTTCGCGCCGATCTTTCATCCTTCTTTTCGATTCGCGGGCGTGCCACGCCGCGAGCTGGGCGTGCGCTCCGTGTTCAACATCCTTGGCCCGCTTTGCAACCCGGCAGGCGCCAAATACCAGGCATTGGGAGTTGCGGATGCGAGCCTGGCCGCGAAGATGGCCGACGTCCTCGCACGGCTCGGCGTCGAGCGCGCGATCGTGTTCCATGCGGGCGACGGAATGGACGAGCTGTCCACGAGCTCGCCCTCGCTCGTGATCGAGATCGACGGGGGCCGCAAGGAGTATCAGCTCGATCCAGCCGAGGTCGGTTTGAAACCGGCCGACCCTCTCGCCGTCCGCGGCGGCGGCCCCGAGGAGAACGCTCGCATCGCTCGCGAGGTGCTCGAGGGCGCCGGTGGGCCACGCCGAGATGTCGTCCTCTTGAACGCGGCTGCCGCCCTGAGAGCCGCCGGCCGGGCGAAGGACTGGCGGGACGGGATCGGCACGGCGGCGGAGGCCATCGATTCCGGGCGAGCCGCCGACGTGCTTCAAAACTGGGCGAGAATCTCCCAAGAGTGACCAGCTCCGATCTCCTGGCCCGCCTGGTCGCCGACGCCAGGCTGGACATGGACCGGCGGCGCGCGCTCACTGCACCGGAAGAGCTCGAACGGGCGATCCAGGTTTACCAGCCCAAGGATTTCGTGGGCGCCCTGCGCGGGCCGGGGCTGGCCGTCATCGCGGAGATGAAGCAGCGGACTCCGACCATGGGGGTCCTGGCCGAGGACTACAGGCCGTCTGACCTCGCCCGCGCCTACACCGCCGGGGGCGCGTCCGCGATCTCCGTGTTGACACACATGGCCGGCTTTGGCGGCCGTCCCGAGCACATCGAGACGGCTCGGTTGGCGACCAATCTCCCGATCCTCCGCAAGGATTTCATCACCGACCCTTACGAGATCGGCGAGGCCCGCGCGGCCGGCGCCGATGCCGTCTTGCTGATCGTGGCCGCGCTCGACCTGCCCGAGCTGCGGCGCCTACTGGCCGTGGCCAGGAGCCGAGGCATCTCCGCCCTGGTCGAGGTCCATGACGAAAACGAGACGAGAGTGGCCATCGAAGCCGGGGCGCAGGTGATCGGAGTGAACCATCGCGACCTACGCACGTTCGAAGTCGACCTGGGACTGACGGAGAGGCTGCGCCCCTTGATTCCCGATGCTGTGGCGCTGGTGGCTGAGAGCGGCATCCACTCGATCGATGACGCCCGACGAATGCGCGATGCCGGCGCCGACGCGATCCTTGTCGGCGAGATGCTCATGCGGGCGGTAGACGCAGTCGCGTGCCTGCGCGAGTTAGCCTCCTTGTAGCGGGGACGAAATGGTCAGGGTGAAAATCTGCGGAATCTGCGACTTTGACGCCGCCCAGGCGGCGGTGGAAGCGGGCGCCGACCTGCTCGGGTTTCATTTCTGCTCGTCCGACCGGCACGTCAGCCCGGAAGAGGCCAAGGCGATCGTCGACGCCCTGGGCGTGCGGCCGAAGATCGTGGGCGTCTTCATCGACCAGGACGCCGCCGAGGTCAGGGAGATCGCGGACTTCGTGGGCCTCGACATGCTGCAGCTCCACGGTTCGGAGCAGCCCGGTTTCGACGCCGGACGCCCGGTCATCAAAGTCTTGAAGGTCCGCGAGGGCCAGGTCCCCGACGCCGCCGGGTGGCCCGATCCGATCATGCTCGATTCCTGGTCAGTGGACCAGCGCGGCGGCACCGGACAAACCTGGGATTGGGACCTCGCGCGCGAGCTGCTCGTAACTCGGAAGGTATTCATCGCCGGTGGTCTTGAACCGGGTAACGTGGGCAAGGTCGTGAGCCAGTTCAAGCCCTATGGAGTCGATGTTTCGAGCGGGGTCGAGGCATCCGTGAGGGTCAAGGATCACGACAAGGTGCGGGCCTTCGTCCACGCCGTGCGACTGACTGAGATCCTCTCTTGATTAGCACACGTCCCCACCCGCGCTGCGCGCGACCTCCCCACGGGGTGGGGAGGTGATCAAACACCCAGTCAGAGGCCGCTTCGGCGCCTATGGCGGCCAGTACGTGCCGGAAACGCTGATGGGCGCGTTGGACGAGCTCGAAGGCATCTGGCATGAGGCCAAGGCCGACGCCCAGTTCCAGCTCGAGCTTGCCGGCCACCGCCATGCCTTCATCGGCCGCCCGACGCCGCTGTATGCCGCGACGCGCCTGGGCGCCCACTTCGGCGGCGCGCACATTCACCTCAAGCGCGAGGATCTGTGCCACACCGGCGCGCACAAGCTCAACAACGCGGTCGGGCAGGCGCTGCTGGCGATCCGCATGGGCAAGCCGCGCCTCATCGCGGAGACCGGCGCCGGGCAGCACGGCGTCGCCGTCGCCACTGTGGCCGCTCGCTTCGGCCTCGAGTGTGCGGTCTACATGGGCACGGAGGACATGCGCAGGCAATCGATGAACGTCCGGCGCATGAAGCTGCTGGGGGCCGAGGTCAGGGAGGTCACGAGCGGGACCAAGACGTTGAAGGACGCGACCTCCGAGGCGATTCGCGACTGGGTGACGAACGTGCGCACCACCCATTACATCATCGGGTCGGTCGTGGGCCCGCACCCGTACCCGGAGATGGTCCGCGACCTGCAGCGTGTGATCGGCGATGAGGCCCGCGATCAATACCTGTCGGTGGACGGGAAGCTCCCAGACGTTGTGGTCGCGTGCGTCGGAGGCGGCTCCAACGCCATCGGCATGTTCACGGCGTTCCTCGACGACAAGGACGTTTCCCTGGTCGGGGTCGAGGCCGCCGGCTCGGGGATCAGGAGCGGGAAGCACGCGGCCTCGCTGGTGGCCGGGCGCCCGGGCGTGCTGCATGGCGCTTACTCGTACCTTCTGCAGGACGGCGACGGCCAGGTCCTCAACACGCACTCGATCTCGGCCGGGCTCGACTATCCCGGCGTTGGTCCCGAGCACTCCTTCCTACGAGATCTCGAGCGCGTGGACTACGTCGCCGTCGGCGACAAGGACGCAGTGGCGGCGTTCAAGCTCTGCACCCGGCTCGAGGGCATCATGCCGGCGCTCGAGCCGTCGCACGCGCTGCACCAGGCGGGTGTGATCGCCCGCGAGCTCGGGCCTGGTGGCCGCATCCTCGTCTGCCTCTCCGGGCGTGGCGACAAAGACATGGACTCGGTCGAAGCGCAGGACGCCGGTGAAAACTGAAATCGCCCGGCTGGAGGCGGCGCTGCGATCGAATGGCGACCTGAAGCTGGTCGCGTACATCATGGCCGGCCACCCGAACAAGAAAAAGTCGCTCGAAGTGGGGAAGAGGCTGGCGACCTCGGGCATCGCCGCGCTGGAGATCGG
>DASWGF010000096.1:0-2805 GCA_036393875.1 Candidatus Dormiibacterota bacterium | reverse complement strand
ATCCCGTTTTCGGACCCGCTGGCGGACGGGCCGGTGATCCAGCACGCTGGGCAGACCGCCCTCGAGCACGGGATGACGGTGGGGGCATCGCTCGAGCTGGCGGGCGCAATCGCGCGCGAGGGCATCCCGATCGTGCTCATGACCTACATCAACCCAATCCTCTCGCACGACCCACGGCGATTCGCCGCGGAAGCCGCGCAGGCGGGCGTTGCCGGCGTCATCGTCCCTGACCTGCCGATCGAGGAGTCGGAGCCGGTTGCCGGGTGGCTTCGGTCGGCGTCGCTCGACACCGTATTCATGGTGTCTCCGACCACGTCGCCGGCCCGCATGAGGTCGATCTGCGAGCACTCGAGCGGATTCGTCTACTGCGTGACGGTGACGGGGATCACGGGGGCGCGCAGCGAGCTGCCGTCCGGGATGAAGGACCTGCTGGAAGAGGTCAAGAAGCAAACCGACCTGCCGGTGGCGGCCGGCTTCGGCATCTCACGCCCGGAGCACATGAAAACGTTGCGTGGTAAAGCTGACGCGGCCGTGGTCGGCAGCGCCATCGTCTCCGAGATCGACAAGGGCGCCGACCCCACAATCCTGGTCAAGGAACTCTTGAAAGCATGCCGGTGAGGGGGATTCGCGGCGCCACGACGGCGACGGCAAACACCGAGAACGCGATCACGGAAGCAACGGAAGAGCTGCTCACGGAGCTGACCGTCCAGAACGACCTGGACATCGCCGAGATCTGCTTCGCCTACTTCACGACGACCCACGACCTGACCGCGGAGTACCCCGCGTACGCGGCGCGGCGCCTGGGCTGGCTCGACGTGCCGCTGCTGTGCGGCCACGACATGGACGTCAAGCTGCCGAACCCGCGTGGCGTTCGGATGTGCATCCGCACCCTGGTGCTCTACAACACGCCGAGGCCGCAATCGGCCATGCGCTTCGCGTACATGCGCGGAGCCGCCGCCATCAAGACGGACCTCGATTCACTGCGGAGCCCGCTGATCCCGTGATCATCGTCATGGCGCATGCAGCCACGAAGGCCGAAATCGACGCCGTCGTCGATCGAGTGCACGAGATCGGCCTGAAAACGGAGATCTCGCGCGGCGAGGAGCGGACGCTGGTCGGCGTCATCGGCGGCAACGCGTATGCGTACAAGGAAGCGTTCTCCCACCTCGGCGGGATCCACGAGATCATGCAGATCACCAAGCCGTTCAAGCTCGCGAGCCGGGAGTTCCGGCCCGTCGACACGGTGGTGGATGTCGGCGGCGTGAAGATCGGAGCCGACGAGGTCGTCATGATGGCCGGCCCATGCTCGGTCGAGGGCGAGGAGATGCTCCTCGAGACGGCCCGGCACGTCGCCTCACAGGGCGCGAAGATCCTGCGTGGCGGCGCGTTCAAGCCGCGCACGTCGCCTTACTCGTTCCAGGGCCTGGGCGAATCGGCGCTCAAGATGATGGCAACCGCGCGCGCGGAGACCGGGCTCAAGGTCGTGACGGAGGTGGTTTCCCCGAGCGACGTGGAGCTGGTCGCGCGATACGCGGACATCCTCCAGCTCGGCACCCGCAACATGCAGAACTACGCTCTGCTTCAAGAGGCGGGCAAGTCGGGCAAGCCGGTGCTGCTCAAGCGCGGCATGTCCTCGACGATCGAAGAGTGGCTGCTCGCCGCGGAATACATCCTTTCGCAGGGCAACCGCGACGTCATCCTGTGCGAGCGGGGCATCCGGACGTTCGAGACCGCGACGCGCTTCACGCTCGACCTCAACGCCATCCCGCTCGCACGAGAGCTTTCCCACCTTCCGATCGTCGTCGACCCGTCGCAGGCGACCGGGCGCTGGTCCCTGGTGCGGCCGATGGCGCTGGCCGCCGTGGCGGCGGGCGCTCATGGGCTCATCGTGGAGGTGCACCCAACCCCGAACCAGGCCCTGTCAGACGGCGCGCAGTCGCTCGACTTCGCGAGCTTCGATCGCCTGATGCAGGATCTGCGCAGGCTGCTGGGCGCGCTGGCCAAGCAGCTCGCTTAAATGCCCACGATCGGGGTGGTGGGCCTCGGCCTGATGGGCGCCTCGTTCGCGCTGGCGGTCAAGAAGGCGCGGCCCGAGATCACGATCGTCGGCGTCGATCGCGACGCCGCGACTGCCCTCAAAGCCATGGACCGCGGGATCGCGAGCGCCGCGGGCACCGACCTCGACGTCATTGAAATGGCGGACGTGGTCGTGGTGGCGGTCCCCATCCTCGCGATGCAGGACGTGTTCATGAGCTTGCGTACCCATGCTGCGGGCAAGGTCGTCACCGACGTCGCGAGTACGAAGGGCAGCGTGATGGAGTGGGCGGCGGGAGCCGGCATCGACCTGGTGGGCGGGCACCCGATGTGCGGGCGTGAGTCGTCCGGCATCGACGCCGCCGACGCCAGCCTGTTTGCGGGCGCGTCGTGGATCCTGACGCGCCGCGACGAGACGGTGATCGGGCTGGTCGAGGCGGCGGGCGCGCAACCGCTGGTGATGGACGCGGCCGCGCACGATCGCCTGGTGGCCGGGGTCAGCCATGCGGCGCTCCTGCTTTCGGTTGGCTATGTGCTGGCGCTCTCCGGTAGGGCTGACTGGCCGGAGGCCTCGAAGGTGGCGGCGTCGGGGTTTCGCGACATGAGCCGCCTCGCCGCCGGTGACCCGGCGATGTCGGCGGGCATCACGCGCACTAATCGCGACAACTTGCTCGAACAGCTGGATGCGATCACCCACTCGCTCGCCCGCTTGCGCCGCCATCTGGAAGCCGACGACCCGCGCCTCGTCGAGCTTTTCGAGGAGGCGCGCTC
>DASWGF010000095.1:0-6694 GCA_036393875.1 Candidatus Dormiibacterota bacterium | reverse complement strand
TGATTGCGCCAGGCGGAGGTCCAGCGGTTGCGGTTTCACCGCACGCAGCGACCCCGAGCAACGTCGCCACGATAACCATCAGCCCAACCAAGGTTTTCGGGTGCAGGCGGCTCGCCCAAGCCATCCCATTAGTTCGCGCCGCCAACAGGCGGCCCGCTTGCAGCCACGCCACGGAAGCGGCCAGCAGGACATTGACCACCTCCACCTGCATGGGAGGCGCAAGAGCAAGCCGGGTGTCAACGCCGGGAAAGAGACCGCCCTTCAGGACGTAGATCATCAATGAGAGACCGCCGAGGGAGACGGCGGCTACAAGACCTGTCAGAGCGACGACCCATCCGACCCTTGTGCGCGAATCAACGCGGACTCCCGCGGTGGCAATCAACAGGACTATCCCACCTGCCAGCTCCGTCAACCTCGCCAGCTCGGCAAACAATGCCGCGTTCGGCAGGATTAGGGCCTGGACAATCGGAGATAGAACGCTGTTCTGCGCTTCTACGCTCGACGCAACGAAACTCTTGAATCCGCCAGCGAAGTTGGTGTCGAGGTACTTGTTGAGGCCTCCGAGCAAGAACTCGAGACCGAGGATTGCCTGCGCGATGGCGGCCGCACCCACTGCGGGCCCGCGACCGACATCGCCCCTAACTGCATTCGTCGCCACTGTTCAACTCCTTCACGCGTGTCTCTCTCTAATTGACCCGCGAGGGGGAGTCGATGTGACATTGGGACGACGCGGAGGATCACGCGCCGTTGCGCGTTCGCACAACTGCCAGCGGCCTCATGCGAGTCGTAGCGAGGCGATGTCCAGCGGCTTCGGGCGCCCTTCATCAAACTCCTTGTCACATTCGTCGTGTGTGGGGGGTCACATATATGAGACCTGGCAGCAGGAGGATGTGACAGACGGACGAAAAAGACTGGCTGGCGGAACGCTTCGAGGAGCACCGTGCGCGCTTGCGGGCTGTGGCCTATCGCATGCTGGGCTCTCTCGACGAGGCCGATGACGCCGTTCAGGACACCTGGTTGCGCCTCAGCCGGGCAGGGGCAAGCGAGGTGGAGAACCTCGGCGGGTGGCTGACCACGATCGTTGCCCGGGTGTGCCTGAACATCCTGCGCGCCCGCAACGTTCGACGCGAAGAACCCCTCGGCGTGCACCTACCCGATCCGGTCATCAGGCCCCCGGAGGAGGAGGCGTTGCTGGCCGATTCGGTCGGTCTCGCCCTGCTCGTGGTCCTCGATACCCTCGCCCCCGACGAGCGGCTGGCCTTCGTGCTCCACGACATGTTCGAGCTGCCCTTCGATGAGATCGCCCCCATGATCGCTCGATCTCCCGCAGCAGCACGACAGCTCGCCAGCAGGGCGCGACGACGTGTCAAGGGTGCGGAGATACCGACTCCTGACGCTGATCTCGCTCGCCAACGACAGGTGGTCGACGCCTTCTTCCAGGCGGCGCGCGCCGGCAACTTCGACGCCCTCGTAGCTTTGCTCGATCCCGACGTTGTCCTGCGAGCTGACGCTGGCGCGGGGCGTCCCGCCGCCTCGTTCCTGATCCGAGGGGCAGTGGCCGTTGCCAGGCAGGCACTCAGTGGTGGCTTCAGTAAGCACGTCCGCCAGACCGCAGTGCTGCGACCGGCGCTGGTCAACGGGGTGGCAGGCGTAGTCGTCACCGTCGGCGGACGACCGTTTCTCGTGATGGCCTTCACTGTGGTCGAGGGCAAGATTGTCGAAATCGACGGAATCGGCGACCCCGAGCGTGTCCGCAGGACCGCCGCGGCTGTCCTCACCGACGAATAGGGAACAGATGCATCGAGCCGCAGTCAGCTGCCGCGCGACGCCGACCTGGCCGGCCAGGGAGCCGACAGGTGGACGAAGCGCCACGCGGGGATACGATGACGCGCCAACCACGATGTTCTATCGACCTGAGGAGGAGCCGGATGTCGATCTCTGAGGTGCGCAGAAATAGCGCGGTCACCCCCGGGCGAATCGACGCACGTGGAGTACGCAGATGAACAGTCCACTGGGAAGCGGCGCTGGTGTACCCACGCTGCCACGGTTCATGCCGTTCTTCAACCCGGTCACCAAGTTCTTTTTGGCCGCTGGCGTTCCGTTGGGCCCAAATAGACTCGTCACCATTCGAGGCCGGAAGAGCGGCCTGCCTCACACCACGGCTTTGGCGATCATCAACGTCTCTGGAAGGCGTTGGGTTTGGTCCCCATGGGGCGAGGGCGATTGGGTGCGTAATCTGCGTGCGGCCGGTCGGGCGACCATTAACAGGGGCAGGCGGACAGAGGAAGTAACCGCGACCGAACTGGACGCGACGCAGCGAGTGGTGTTCTTTCGCGACGTCCTTGGTAGTCTCGCGCGATCCATTCCGTTCGGTTATTGGTTCTGGCGCATCGTCGACCAGGTCGATCTCAACCATCCGGTGGAAGCGGCCGAGGGTCGAGTTGTCTTCGAGCTGCACGAGCGTCGATGAAGTCGGCTCCGTACCTTTGCCGTCGGTGTCGTTCGGCTTGACCACCTCGCCCGGCCGTCAGCAAGTGAGCACGGTTAGCAGCCTCCTCTATGGTGGGGCCGCTGCTGCCGTTATCTCCCTTCACCTCGCCACGAATAGGACCTTCGGCTTCCATACCGACGAGCTTTACTACCTCGACTCAGGCCGCCATCCGGCGTTCGGATACGTCGACTTCCCTCCCATCGTCCCGCTGCTGGCACGAGTGGAGACCGGCCTGCTGGGCGTCAGCCCCTGGACGCTGCGGCTGCTCCCATCCCTGCTGGGCGGTTTTCTCGTGGCGCTGTCTGGTTTGTATGTCCGCCGATTGGGTGGCTCGCTGGGGCTTCAGGCGATTGCGCTGCTCACGGCCGCAGCGGCCCCTTTTCTGCTGGGGTCGAACTGGGTGTTTCAGACCGTGACCTTCGACCAGGTCACCTGGATGGTCGCAATGTATTGGTTCCTCTGTGTCGTGCTAGATCGCAGTCCTCGGCACTGGATCTACCTCGGCATCACGCTCGGGATAGGGCTCGAAGTCAAGTTCACAATCATTGGTTTCATAGCCGGCATCGCTGTGGCGGTCGTGCTCACTCCCGCATTGCGGTCGGAGCTGCGTACGAGGTATCCGTGGATCGCAGCTGCGATCGCGCTTCTCATCTGGGCCCCGAACCTCGTGTGGCAGGTGGGCGAGGGTTTTCCGACGCTCACGTACGTCACCACCCACGGAGGGTCAGGTGGTGGCCCGCTCGTCTACCTGATCCAGTTCGGTGTCTACTTCTTCTTCCTCATACCGGTGTGGCTAATCGGGATGGTTTCGGTGTTCCGCAGTCCGGTGCTGCGGCCAATTGGAATTGCCAGCGCCGTCCCACTTGTCTTGTTCCTCTTCGACGGCAAGGCCTATTACGCTGCGGGCACGGTTCCCGTCGTGGTGGCTCAGGGGCTTATCGCGATTTCCAACGTCCGGCGCCCCAGGTTCCGCAGAGCCCTGACGATCGCTGCCATGGTTGCGGGCGTGCTGGATTTCGTCGTGTTCTTTTTCCTCGTGGTCCCGATCACGCCGCCTGATCGAATCCATGCCACGCGGCTGGACACGGTAAACGAGGTCTTTGCGGACAGTGTGGGCTGGTCGGATGTCGCAAAGCAGGTCGTGACGATCTATTGGAGCCTGCCCGAGTCCGAGCGCAGCAGCACGGTCATCATCTCGGCCTACTACGGAGTACCGGGAGCGCTCCAGGTGTACGTCGATCCCGCCCGCCGGCCAGCGGCTTACAGCCCGCAGCTCAGCGACTGGTACTGGCTGCCGCGCGATCTGAGCCCGACGTACGCCCTGATGATTGATTACCGACCGTCTGACCTGGAGTGGATGTGCAACTCACCGACTTTGATCGGCCATCTCACCGTCCCTTACCAGGTTATGGGGCTGGAACAAGGCGCTCCCATCACGTTCTGCCCCCTCAAAGCCTCTATCCAAACCGATTGGGGTCGGCTCCGCAATTTTTCGTGAAGATTGCCTCGGTGGCTACCCGCACTGGGTAGGTGGCCTGTCGCTTCGGTGTCCGAGACGTGCGCCTGTAGTTGTGGTAACGAGGTCCGGCGAATCGGACTCGGTGGTGGTACGCACGCCATCCGGGATCAACCGGCACATGGAGCTGAAGCGAACTGTCGAACTGACTCCATCTGTTGAACCAGCTGCCCTACCGGTGCTCGTGGCAGTCCAGATGGTCCCTACCTAAATGCGAATCTTCTTTTTGGGAACTCCGGCCGCGCCACGGGGGACAACCCTGCATCTCCGCCTGGCAGCTGCAGCGCCAACTCTGCGCCGTTCAACGCCGTGAGTGGTGGCATCCGCCGGGTGTTTCAGGCGCTTCGGATTCAAAGCGGGTGTGATGGACCGAGTGGAGCACCGGTGACAGTCGACCATTCAGGCAGTGTTCATCTTTGCGAGTGCGACGGGACGACCGTCCGGGTCAGACACAACCAGCCATCCTGGAGCTCTCTGCCGACAGGATGATGTTCTCAGGACGACGGTCCGTTACATGTTTCGGGCAAACGGAGGTGGCGTGGAAATGAAGGGGTCTCAACCGAGTCATCGGGTGGCGACGCGCAAGGAGTGGCAGGAGGTGCAGACGAGACTGCTCGAGCGCGAGTACGAGATCAGGCGCATGAGCGAAGAGCTCGGTCGGGAGCGAAGGAACCAGCCGTGGGTCCTCCTCGACAAGGAGTACACCTTCGACACACAGGCGGGCGAGAAGACACTCGCAGACCTGTTCGAGGGTCGATCGCAGCTGCTGGTCTATCACATGATGTTCGGCCCGGAATGGACGGCAGGTTGTCCGGCGTGCTCTTCCGTGGTCGATCCTCTCGACGGGGCGATGCCTCATCTCAACCAGCACGACGCCACCATGGTCGTCTGCTCTCACGCGCCGCTCGAAAAGCTCGCCGCCTACAAGAAGCGGATGGGCTGGAAGCTCAACTACGTCTCTTCTCTCGGCAGCACCTTCAACTACGACTTCGGTGTCTCGTACACGAAAGGGCAGCAAGATGACCTCGATCCCAACCTGATAGAGCAGTTGACAGCTAACAAGGAGATTGCCCAGATGGCCGCTGCCTGCGGCACGGACCTGCTCGGCTACATCAGTGAGGCGCCCGGTTTGAGCGCGTTCGTAATGGAGGACGGCACGATCTACCAGTCGGCCGGCTACCGAGAGCCGTACGGGGCGCGCTTCATGCTCACTTACCAGGAGCTGCTCGAGCGAACCGCGAAGGGATACGACGAATCCGTGATGCTGCGGCGCCACGACGAGTACTGATTCGGTCGCGAAGCCACGTGGAGCGGCGGGATGGGAAGATACGCCGACTAGAGAGTCCGGGGCGGTTCGGCGCGGGCATGGCGGCGCACAGCCGCGGCACACATTCCCGGAAACAGGCGTGTGTCGCGCTGGGCCAACCGGGTGATCTCGGCAGCTCGTCGTTTGCTGGTGATCGTTCCAAATGTGAGCGTGTACTGCGGCCCCCGGACTGCCGAGTGGATGGTCAACCACAACGCTCGCCCGGAAAGCGTCGGGACAGAGGTCGTAATCGGCTAAGCGAACCGGATCGCCGGTAGAAAGGGATCGGCAATGAGGCTGTAGCCGGCGGGCTTAACGCCTGAGCTCGATTCGGTTTGCGTTACGGAAACTGCGGCCATCTCCGACGGCGCCGAACGCCGGGTTATTCCGGGGGATGAGGCTCAGTCGCCAGCCCCATGGAGGTCACAGCCGTGTCACGCATTCGCGGAACCCAGCGGACACAGGAGGACACGAAAGGATATGGCGAGGTCGGCGGCTGAGTACAGGAGGACACTGGACGAGCCGCTGGGATACGGACGGACACGACATTAGGCCGGTTCGGGACCGTGCGTCCTCAACCATGAGGAGACTCGACGCGGCGCGGGCCGTATGCGACACGTAAGTCAGCGTTCCTCAGGGAACAATTAGGGAACAGTCGCTGTCGATCAGGCCGTGTCGTTGGATATCGTTTCGTATTCGCAGGCGAGAAATGAACTCACTCCGATAGAACCCGGCTTACAGGCCGCCCTCGGCCCACAATCGCAATATGTCGTATTATCGGCGACAATGGCTACAGAATCTAGGATTCATAGCGGCTAGCGCCAGTTTAGTACTCAACCAGTACCCAATTCCTTCTGTATCCCTGGGCGGCGTGACATCGCGTTGTTTATCGGACCTACGCCGCATGATTCGAGTGGCTGATCGATGAACTGTGCAAGCGGGACGAGATCCCGAGCGGGGAAGAGAGGTCTGAGCGCCACCCGCTGGCCGGATACCTCGTAAACGTGCTCAACGAGGGGATCCCGGCGGCAAACTAGCCGGGTGAACTGCCGCGTGGAGGATCAGTAGATGGCAGAGCCGCGGTCACCTGTACCCGCAAGCCGGCATAACCCCCACTCCGTGAGCTGGACCGTTCACGTGCGCACGCCTCTTGACTTCCCTGTTTGGATCCTCACCCTCGATGGCATGAGGGTCGAAGGCTTCGACAAGCATGAAGATGGCAGTGGCGAGCTTCGCGATTTCGGCATGACGCCAAATCTCTGGCACGACTGGGTTTGCAACGCGATGCAAAGCCATCAAACGTGGCGAGCGGCGCGCCGCGGTGTGGCGGATTCGATTCGTTCAACTAGCGCTGGCGGCTTGACACGGTCACATCGAAGTC
>DASWGF010000094.1:0-14080 GCA_036393875.1 Candidatus Dormiibacterota bacterium | reverse complement strand
CTGGTAGCCCCGGCGGGATTCGAACCCGCGATCTCAGCCTTGAGAGGGCTGCGTCCTAGTCCACTAGACGACGGGGCCACGAACCGGTGGTGGGCGGCGTTGGGTTTGAACCAACGACCTCTTGCGTGTGAGGCAAGCGCTCTCCCGCTGAGCTAGCCGCCCCTTGAGTGCGCCCTGCGCGCGCCCGGCGGGAGTGATCATTCTACCCAAGGCCTTACGATCATCCCCGTGGCGTCTGAGACCAAACCCCTCCACGAGCGGCACTGCGTGAAATGCGAGCCGGGCACTCCCCCGCTCTCGAGCCATGAGGTCGGCCAGCTCTTGGAGCGGCTCGACGGCTGGACGGTGGAAGACGCCGACGGCCATATGCGACTCACGAAGCAGTACAAGTTCAAGGGCTTCATGCCGGCCGTCGATTTCGTAAACAAGATCGCCCCGATCGCGGAGGCCGAGGGTCATCATCCCGACCTCCTGGTCAGCTATGGCTCGGTGACCGTCCATCTGTTCACCCACGCCGCCGGTGGCCTGACCGACAACGACTTCATCCTTGCCGCCAAGATTGACCGCCTAGTCACAAAGTCTTAACAGTCTTTCCTTCGCAATGTCGTTACAGCCGTGTTAGCTTCTTTGGGCTCAATGAGCTACATCATGTGCTGGCTGCTGCACCGTCGCGAGCGAGAGATCCTGCTGCAAGGGATCCTACCCTGGGGCATCGACGCCGTGGTTTTCTGCTGGCGCTGCGATCGCATGCGGGGCCGCGCGGTGCGCGTTCTACAGCTGAACCACACGCACGCCGGCTGGTAGTCGCTCGGGCTCAGCGCCTGAGCACGACAGCGCGGTAGTACGCAGGTAGGACAGTAAGGCGCGGGAACTCCTGAGCCGCGAGGTCGCGCAGGGTCTGGTCGACGTTCCAGCTCACGATGACAACCTCCGAGCACCCGTTCAACTGATCGGCGGTCGTGACCACGGTGAACGCCGTCGTGTACGCATCGAGCACCGACTCGTCCGAATGAATCACGCACGGATTGCCGCCGGCCGCTCGCGCGAGCTCCACAGCGTTGGCCGCCTGGCGCAGGGCGAGGGGGTCCTCCGTGTAACCCGGCACCTGGGCTGCGATCGCGAAGATCGCGCCGGCCACCACGACCGGCGCCAGCACCCACCAACGCTTGATCGCGGCTGCCATCAGGTAGGCGACGCCGGGGATAAGAAAGATGAAGAAGCGCGGGTAGAGGTAGGCGGGCTGCAGGATGAGCCAGAGGATCGCGACCACCGCGGCAACTACGGCGACCGCGGCCCACACCCTGGGCTCACGCCGTGCCGCCCATAGGCCCAGTCCCGCCGTGCTCAGCCACAGGCCGAGGGGCACCAAAACCGGTGCTCCGACAAGAAAGAGGACGAGGTACAGGGGGAACGCGGGGCTGAACAGGCTCGGCGGAAAGCCGTGCTGCACGAACTCCATAACCTCGATGTTGGCGTTGGCGGCCACGCCGATCGCGAGGGCCGCGATCCAGGCGGGCGCCAGCCGTCTGATGTCGGGCCACGACCTGCGCAGTGCGATCCAGACAACGTGACCCGCGAGCACCACGATGACAAACACGTGCGTCGCGATCCCCAAGCCCAGCAGGACGGCGTAGGAAACCCGCGCTCCTCTCCCCAACCCTCTCCCCGAAGGGGAGAGGGAGATAGTTGCCAGTAGAGCCAGAAGAGCAGCAAGGCTATAGCCGCGGAGGTCGCGGCTGTTCTCCACGAACATCGGATTGGTCGCGATGAAGAGCCCTGCGCACGCGCCGGCGAGCAGCCCGAAAGGCCTCGCCAGCGCCACGGCCGAGACCCCGACCGTCCCGCCAGCCGCCAGGGCGGGCACGAGCCGGTAGACCACTTCGCTCCGAGATCCCGTCAGCGAATAAATGAAATGGCTCATGAGCGACAGCAAGACATGGTCATTCGACGCGATGCTCTTGAGCGGCATGGTGGGCATCGCCGAATGGACCGCGAAGGCGTCGATGAGGTTGGGAGTGGCGACGAAGTTCCCGAAGGTCGCGGCGGCGTCATATCCGAAGGAGCGTCCGGAGCCGATCAGGTACCCAGCGGTGGTCGCGATGCCGAGAACTGCTCCGACGACGATCGGCGCGCGAGGGTGCGACAAAGCCCGGCGAATCACGGCGGGCAAACTCTACAAGGCGGTTACACCTTCACATCTTCGGGTTCGGGCACGATCTCTTCGCCCGTGTAGGCCGACGCCTGCATCCGGAAGAGGCGAGCGTAGCGGCCGTTCAGCTTCATCAACTCGGTGTGCGTGCCTTCTTCGACCAGGCGGCCGTGCTCGAGAAAGACGATGCGGTCAGCGCGCCGCACGGTCGAGAACCGGTGCGATATGTACACGGCGGTGCGTCCGCGCGTGAGCGAACGCAGCCGCTCGAAAAGGTCGTACTCGGCTTGCGCGTCGAGCGCCGACGTGGGCTCGTCGAGCAGCAGGATCTTCGCGTCACGCATGAACGCGCGCGCAAGCGCGACCTTCTGCCACTCGCCTCCGGAAAGATTCACGCCCTGATCGAACCACTTGCCCAGCGCGGTGTCATACCCCTCTGGAAGCCCGGAGATGAGCTCGGCTGCGCCGGCCTGAGCGCCCGCGACCTCGATCCGTTCACGGTCGTTGATATCCTGCACGTTGCCGAGCCCGATGTTCTCCGCTGCCGTCGCTTGGTAGGTCACGTAGTCCTGGAACATCGCACCGATCTGCGCACGGAGCTCGTTGGCATCGAAGTCCTTGATGTCGATCCCATCGATCAGGATCCGGCCCGCATTGGGGTCGTACAGGCGGCAGATCAGCTTGAACAGCGTGGTCTTGCCGGCGCCGTTCCGACCGACGATGGCCAGCGTCTCGCCCGGCTTGACCGTGAAGCTGAGGTCGCTCAGCGCATTCGCTTCGGCCCCCGGGTAGGCGAATGTCACATTGTCGAAACGGATTTCTCCGCGCATCGGCTGCGGGACCTTCGCCGGGGCGAGCGAAGCCTGCATCGACGGTTTCGTCTCCATCAGCTCGAACAGGTTGTTCAGGTACAGATTGTGCTCGTACATCCCCGAAAAGCCGGCGAGGATGCCCTGGATCGAGCCCTGGACCGAAGATGCTGCCGTCGTGTACAGCGTCAGGTCGCCCAGTGTCAGCCTGCCGACGATTGCCTGCAGCGCCACATACAGGTAGGTCAATGAGGTTGCGATCGTGCTCAGGTTCCCCCACGCGAACCCGGTCATGTACCGGCGGGCGACCTGCGCGCGCTGGGTGCCGTAATAGGCCTTGGCGATGAGTCGGTAGCGATCGATGAAGTACCCGCCGAGGCCGAAGAGCTTTACCTCTTTCGCATAGCTGTCGGTGGTGACGAGCGTGACGAGATAGTTCATCCGCCTCAGGAGGCGCGATCCCCAGCGGGCGATGTTGTAGCCACGCCAGCCATAACGAGTGTCGGCGATGAACGCTGGAATTGGCGTCACCAGCGCGAGCAGCGCGAGCAGTGGGCTCACGACGAGCAGGACCGCGACCATGGTCACGAAGGTGAGCAGCGTTTGAACCAGGCCGAACGCGGTCGAGATCATCATCACCGGCCGGTTGATCGAGTCCGTCTGCGCTCGGCGCAGCAGGTCGTACGACGCTGGGTCTTCGTAGAAGGCGAGATCGAGGGAGGCCGCCTTCTCCATGACCATCAGCTGGATTCGCATCGAGACGTCGTTCTGGAGCATCTGCTGCGTGATGTTCCGCAGCGTGCCGAGCAGGGCCGTGATGGCGAACAGGGCCAGCTGCAGAACGGCCAGCAAGACGATCCACTGGACCGCGGACAGCACTGGCTGCTGCCAGAACAGCAGCGAGCCTGGGCCCCCGATGGAGGTGAGGGACAAATGATCCGGTTGGTGGAAATTGTGGATGCCGATGCCCTGCACGACCGCGTTGGTCAAGAGCTTGGCGGTGAAGGCCGCGGCGGCTGGGATCACTCCGGCGATTGCCGTGGTGATGAACAGCGCGAGCGTGGTCGCCGGGCTGGCGTCCCACACCAATCTGAGGACGCGTGGCAAGGCGGCGGTCGTGCCGGTGACGGACTGCTTGAAGTTGAGCCATCTGCCCCGAAGGTCCTTGGGGCCTTCCTGGACAGGGGGCAGCTCAGGCTCGGCGTCCCCGGTCAGGCCGCTGTTGGCTGGACCCGAGTCGGCCTGCTTCCGCCGTCCCAACCACCAGTGGATCATCGGCGGCCCGCTCCCCGGCCCCATCATTCCCATCGCTATTGCAGCTTACCCACCGGAGTGAGAAACACTCTTTCCAGGGGCACTATTGCTTTCTGGCATTTACAGAGTAATATTGTAATCATGGATACGAAAGAGCTCGATTCGATCAAAGGTTGGTTTGCCGGTAGGCTCCCAGACGGCTGGTTCAAGGGAGCGGAGGTCACGGTCGAGGACGACCAGATCGTGGTCCTGGGCACGCTGCCCGAGGTAGATCTCGGCACCACGCCCGAACAGAAGGAAGGCGCCGCCGCGGGGCGCATCGCCCGGTTCCGCGAGGAGACTCGCGGGCAGCGGATCGGGATCGCCCAGGAAGCCGAGGAGCGCTTTCACAAGTACGTCACCTGGGGCGCAACGATGGGCGGCGTCACCAAGCGGTTCAACCCGGGCGGTGGCGGCGGCCGGTCGAGTGGCGATCGCCGGGTGATGATCGGCCGGTGGCTGCGGCGGCGCGGCCGCGGTCGGGGCGCCGGCACGCCCAGCGCGCCGTCGTCTACCTCGCAAGTCTTCTAATAGCGGCATAGAAAACGCGATTCTCCCCACCCGCCGGGGCCCCGAGAGGGCCCCGGCGACCTCCCCACGTGGTGGGGAGGTGAATAAGTGAACTCATCTCGGCTCGAGGCTTTCTCCGACGGAGTGTTCGCCGTCGCGATCACCCTCTTGGTGCTGCAATTCGCGGTTCCCGATGTGCAATCGGGAAAGCTGCTCGCCAAGCTTCTCGGCCAGTGGCCGCAGCTCGTCACCTACGTTGCCAGCTTCCTGACGGTCGGGGTGGTGTGGGTGAACCACCACACGATGTTCCGGAATCTTCGGGCAGTCGACCGGACGATCCAGTTCATCAACCTGGTCCTGCTGCTCACAGTTGTCCTCGTGCCCTACCCGACTGCCCTGCTCGGCCGCTACCTGAATTCGGGCCTCGACGGTTCGGTGGCGGCGGCCTTTTACGCCGTGGTGATGACGGTCATGGCCATCGCCTTTCAATGCCTGGTCGCATGGGCGCTCACACATCCAAATCTGCTGCGGCCCGAGATCCAGGATGCACGTGCGGCGACGGTGCTTCCGCGTTTCGCGCTGGGCCTCGTGATCTACGCAGTGTCGATCGGGCTTGCTTTCGTGAGCACATGGCTCGTGGTGGCCCTGTACACGTTCAACGCGATCTACTACGCGTTCAATCAGCTCTCATGGGCGCCGGAGCGAAAGTAACCGCCGAGTACATGCTGCCCAGGAAGCGGCTCGGCACCGTGCCGAGCAGCCGCGTGCGCTCGAAACCCGCCCCGGCCGCCATCTGCACCCATCGTTCGTACGAGAACGGGTGCGGAACCCATGGGTTCCCACGGTCGGAGCCATACTCCACGACGATCAGCGTGCCGCCGGGCTTCAGCATCTCGTGGACGCGGGCGAGCACAGGACGCTTGTCGCGCACGAAATGCAATGAGTTGGCCATGACGATGCCGTCGAGCGAACTCAGCGAAATCGGGCGCGTGAAGTCCGCGACGACGACCTCGAGCTCCGTCCCTGGAAACTTCTTCCCCATTTCGGCGGAGAGCCCGCGCATCGAGCCGCCGTCGCGGTCGACCGCGGTGATGTTTGCGCCTGGTCCCAGCAGGTCGGCGAGAGCCAGGGTGAACGCGCCCTCACCCGCTCCGAGGTCGGCCCACCTCCCGCCCTTGACGTCGATGCCATCGCGCAAGAGGCCGACTAACTCAGCGTGATTCACGTCCGGCCGCGACCAGCTCGCGCACCTTCGGCGCGACGGTTCCGAGGAATTCACTCAATTCGGTTTCGACGTCCTCTTGCGTCTCGCCGATGACGAAAGTGTCGAAGCCATGCCCGAGGGCGAGCTCGGCGATCTCGTCTGCCGTCAGGTTGGCGGCGACGTTGAGGACCCGGCGGATAATGGCCGGATCGCGACCTGCTTCGCGG
Organism: Candidatus Dormiibacterota bacterium; assembly: GCA_036393875.1. Taxonomy (GTDB): domain Bacteria; phylum Chloroflexota; class Dormibacteria; order Dormibacterales; family Dormibacteraceae; genus UBA10449. Next base: position 7,888 of record DASWGF010000094.1, on the reverse strand, counting down.
GCGGCATCGTCGATCCGGGCGTTGGCGTCGGGCATGGCCTCCTGCTTCAGATATCCGAAGGACGGCACCCAGCCGTCGGCGGCTTTGCCCACCAGTCGGAGCATCCTGGGCTTGTACCCGCCGAGCCAGATACCGATCTGGTGCGCGGGCACCGGACCCGCGTTGAGGCCTGAGAGCTGGTAGAACTTGCCATCGAAGCGGACGCCCCGCCCCCCGCTCCACACGAGGCGGATGACCTCGATCGCCTCTTCGAGCGCGCTCACCGACTCGCCTGGAGTTCGCACCGGGCCGCCCATCGCTTTGATCGCCTCCCAGAAACCGCCCGCTCCGAGTCCGAGCTCGACCCGGCCGCCAGACAGCAGGTCGAGTGAGGCCGCGGCCTTGGCCAGCATTGCGGGCGGTCGCAGGGGCAGGTTCGCGACATCGGGGAAAACAGAAGCGCGCTTGGTGCGCAGCGCGATGGCAGTGAGCAGGGTCCAGACGTCGTAGAACCGACGTTGGTAGGGGTGGTCCTGGGCGCCGATCAGATCGATGCCGAGCTCATCCGCTTTGACCGCCAGCTCCAGCGGCCGCATGGGGCGCATGGAGTCCGGAAGGACGAAGTAGCCGAACTGGATTGGCCGCCCGTAGTCCATATCTCGCTACAAGGTAATTTCGGCCAGGCCTATTTCGTGGTTAGACTCCCGCTCCGCCGGCGAGGCGACCTCCATCGATAGACAGGACCGTGCCAGTGATGAATGATGTGTCGTCCGAACACAGCCAGACCGCTGCACGCGCCACCTCCTCCGTTCGCCCCAGCCGGCCCAACGGGATGAATCGCGCGATCTGCTGCAGCCGATCCTCGGGCAAGCGGCCCATCTGCTCGTTGACTATCGGCCCCGGCGCCAGGGCGTTGACGCGGATGTTGCTCTTGCCGTAATCGAGGGCCGCCGCCTTGGTCAGAGCCACGACTCCATGTTTGGCGGCTGCGTACGGACCCATCCCACGCGCGCCCTGGAGTCCCGCAGTGGACGACATGTTGACGATGGCGCCGCCGCCTGCGGCGAGCATGGCCGGGATCTCGTATTTCATTCCCAGGAAGGCCCCGTATAGGTTTGCCCTCAGGCCCATTTCGAAGTCCTCAAGAGAGATGTCGGCGAGCGGCTTGGGCATTTGGCCCGCGCCCGCATTGTTGAACGCAACATCAAGGCGTCCGAAACTTGCGACCGTGTGCTCGACGAGTCGCTCAACCGATTCGGGATCGATCACGTCGGTCGGTATCGCCAGTGCCCTGCCGCCGGCCGCATTTATCTCGGCGGCGAGGTCCGCGATCGACTGAGCCGTTCGAGCCGCCAGCACGACGCTGGCCCCTGCATCCGCAAATGCGCGGGCCGCCGCGGCCCCGATGCCGCGGCTCGCGCCGGTGACGATTGCGACTTTGCCCTCCAGGACGCCGCTGCTCCTCTTCATGGCCATTCCCTCCCCACCCGCCGCCTTTCCGTGGCGGCATCAGTCGCGACGTGATCACCCCTATATTCACCCGATGGGAACAGAGCAGTATCACGAGCCGCCGGGGGAACTCAGTCAGGACATCAGGACCTTTGCGCGCATGGCCGCATCGCTGCAGGAGGAAGCGGAAGCGATCGGCTGGTATGAACAGCGCATATCACTCGAGCGCGATCCCCAGGCCAAGGCGATCATGCAGGACGCCCAGGGGGAGGAGTTCAAGCACTTTGCAATGGCGCTGGAATTTCTGTCACGCCGGAAACCGAAGTGGCGGGTGGTGTTGAAAGACGTTCTCTTCAAACGGGGCGACATCGTCGAGCACGGCGAGGCGGCCGAAGAGGACGAGAAGAACGTCTAGGCGGCGACGCCTTTCACGATCGCTCGCACCGCCTCGATCTCGTCGGGGCTGACGGTATGCGCCATGCCTGGGTAGAGACGCACGGTCACGTCCGCCCCCATCCGCTCGAAGACCTCGCCGGCCTCGATCACCCTCTCCTTTCGAATGTAGGGATCCACGTCGCTGCAGCCCAAAAACACCGGCGTCCGCTCGAAACCCCCCGGATAGTCGCGCGGCGTGCCGTCAGGCCCGATCAACCCGCCGCTCAGCCCGACCACACCACCATATCTGCGCGCCCCGCGAGCTGCAAACTCCAACGTCAGGCATGCGCCCTGCGAAAAGCCGGCCAGCACGAGCCGGCCGGCCGGAACCGTCGCTTCGACTTTGGCCACCAATGACGACAGGACTTGCAGCGCCGAGCTGAGATAAGGCTCGTTGGCCTCGAGCGGCGCGGTGAACGGGTAGGGGAACCAGGCTGAACCCGCAGCCTGTGGAGCCAGGTAAGCGACGCCGGGAAACATCACCTCGGCGGCGATGGTCATGATGTCGGCCGCGCTCGCGCCGCGGCCGTGGACGAGGATCATGGCCGCGCGCGCCCGCTCCAGAGACTCGCCTGCGTTGAGCACGGGTTGACCTTCGTGTGGACCGGCCATGGACATGGTCTCGAAAGTAACGTATTGCGTGAGGTGACGGCCGAGACCGGGTCTTTCAACTACTCCAATCCGCGAGCGATCCACTGGGGCGCCGGCTCGCTGGACCAGCTGGCGCCGGAATTGAGCCGGCTGCAGGTCACACGCGTTGCGCTCATCACGACGCGTTCTTTGCTTGCCCAGGAGAAGCTCCTCGGACGGGTCCGCGGCGCATTGGGCACCGCTGAAGCTCCGGCCACAGAGGTAGTCGGACAACACGCGCCGATGTCGGAGATTGAGAACGCGATCGCGCATACGACCGAGGTCGGCGTCGACGGCGTCGTCAGCTTCGGCGGCGGCAGCGCCATCGACGCGGCCAAGATGATCGCCGTCAGGCTCGCCGATCGACACGGCCTTGCCTACCGCGGTCTTCCCCACATCGCCATCCCGACGACGCTCTCTGTGGCCGAGCTCGCGGGCAGCGCCGGCTACACGGACGCGGCCGGCGACAAGGCGGGCATGCGCGACGGGCGGCTCCTGCTCGATTCCGTGATTTACGACGCCGAGCTCACGCTGGCCACCCCGATGTCCCTGTGGCTGTCGACCGGGATCCGGGCGCTCGACCACGCTGTGGAAGGATTCCTTGCCGACGGTTCCCACCCGTTCTCCGATGTCATGGCCCTCGAGGCAGTGCGCCGGCTGTTCGCGTCGCTGCCTCGCGCCAAGGCCGCTCCCGACGACGTCGGCGTCCGGACGGAGAATCAGCTCGCGGCGTGGTTCTCGTACACGCTGACCGGTCCGGCGGCGACCGGACTCAGCCACGTCATGGGCAAGCAGATCGGCGCTCGCCACGGAATTCCGCACGGCGTCACGTCCTGCCTGCTGATGCCGCACGTCATGCGTTACATGGAGCGGACCAAGCCCCACCGCATGGCCGAGCTGGCGAGGGCGACCGGGTCGGGCCGGGACGCGGCCGTCGACGTGCGCGGGCTGATTTCGCTTCTGGGATTGCCCCAGCACATCGCCGAGTTTGGGATCGGTGAGCCCGAGCTCCGGAGAGCCGCGGCCGACCTGGCCGGCAAATACCCAGAAGAGGATCTGCTCGAAATCTATCTCGCTGCGCTTTAGAAGTCTGCGACTCCCCACGCGGCGGGCCCGCTTCGCGGGCCGGCCGACCTCCCCAGTCAGTGGGGAGGTTATGCGAGCCATAAGAGTACGAGCGCCACGGCCGCCGGCACCGCCTGCACGAGCAGGATCCGGCGGCTGACTGTGGCCGCGCCATAGATGCCGGCGACGATCACACAGCCAAGAAAGAACGTGAGCACCGCGCGACCACCTGGGATGCCAAACCAAATCAGAGCCCAGAACAGGCCGGCCGCGAGGAAACCGTTGTAGAGACCTTGATTGGCCGCGAGGACTGCTGACGATTCAGCCACGTCGGGCGTCGTCTGGAACGTGAGACGTCCGAATGGCGTTCGCCAGAGAAACATCTCGAGCACAAGGAAGTAGACGTGGAGCGCAGCCACAACGACGATGAGCACGCCGGCAGCGATGCGCACGCCCGAAGGTTATCCCCTCTCCGTCGGCGCCCTTTGGGCGCGGCCGGAGCTCTCCACATGGTGGGGAGCCCAGGTCAGTGGCGGCGCGGCTGGGCCCGCACCATCCAGGTGTCCAGCCTCAGCGGCCGTCCGCCCATGGCAAGCACGTCGCGCCCCGCCGACAGCAAACTCGGCTCTACCCCGGCCTCGGAGCGGACCTTCAGCCAGCGAATGCCCGACAGCACCTCGCTTGAAAAATGGAGGACCGGGGCGAAGCCCGCGCGGGGGATCGCCTTCTCGGCGGGGATGGCGACGCTGCCGATCCACAGCCGCGACAGCCCCTCCGCCTGCGCTCGCGCGGCGATGCCGCTCACCATCGCCCCGAACACTCCTTGGCGCCGGTGCGGCGGCAGGGTCACGCAGTTCCAGACGTAGGCCTCACCCTCGCCCGGCCTGATCTCGAGGTCGATCTCACCGATCCATTCGGGACCGCTCGTTAGCCAGCCGTAGCCCAGGAGGTCGTCGCCCGCCCAGGCCCCGAAGCAGCGGCAGCCGCGTGACAGGCGGGGGGCGACGAGATCCCCCTCCGGGCCCATCGCTTCCACTATCTGGGCTGCGGTTGCTGCCGTCACCTCATTCAGGACTGGACCTCCCCACCCGCCAGCGGCGTCCTCTGGGGTCCCCGCGCCGAAGGCGCGGGAGGCAACCTCCCCACGGGGTGCGGAGGCCAGAGCCCAAACCGTCGAACGGATCAGAAGGAGAAGAAGAGGTGGCGCACCTTGTGAATCACCTCGGGGTCGCCGGTTGCAGAGCCGCCTGGGAACCGGCCGAAGAACGTCAGCACATGGTCGGCGGCGCTGTCGAAGTGGAACAGGGCATCGCAACCCTCGAAGTTGCCGTTCTCGGCCTCCGATGACCATTTGCCATCCTTGACGGTGATGCGCCATTTGCCGCCCCACGGACCTTCCGTCTCGATTCCGTACTGAGTGTCCACTCCCGCCGCCACCTTCTGGTCGACCGTGTACATCCAGAAAATGAAGGAGTAGGGCAGAATGAGCCCCGCCGTCGCCTCGTCGATGGTTGCCAGCTTGTTGCCGAGGCCGTACTCGATGTCGTAGGGGTGGACGCCGTAGTCCATGATCTGGAAAGTGCCGTAGAAACCGGCCGGCACCGGTCCCGCGAACGGGTGGTAAACCATGAACCCGGTCCACTCCTCCGGCGTGAGCGCCTCGAGAATGCCATCGAGCTTCTCCGCATCCTTCTTGAACCGCGCGAGCGCCTCCTCGCGTGGGAGCTTTCGAAAGTCGAGGGCGTGGTCGTTGAGCGTCTCCCCCATTACGGGTAGGCCGAGCGCAACGCCGTCTTTGCCGGCCTTGGCCGCGTCCCAGTTGTTGAAGTAACCCTCCATGACATCGATCATGTGGCCGACCAGGTCGCGCGTCTCCCACCCGGTGCAGCGCGTCATGACGTTCCAGTTCTTCGGATCCGAGACCAGGCGCGTGAAGTTGGCGCGGTCCCTCCGCATTACGCTCATGACCGTGTCCTTGCCTTCCGCCGACATCGGGTTGACCGGTGCGATCGTTGCGGTGCTCATCAGCTCACTTTCCTCCAGAGGTCAAACTTTCAAGACCACCCGAAAATCGTGTCAGTGTCCTGCGCCCCGCGCCGCGGTGGTCGGGACGACGATGGGCGTCAGGTTGAACTTCAAGTCCTCGCGCCGCCCTTCGTACTGTGGCGGCAGCTGAAGCGAAGAGCCGAGCGCCTCGGCCGGCTCGTCGACGGTGAAGCCTGGCTGGTCGGTGGCGATCTCGAAGAGCACTCCGCCCGGCTCGCGGAAATAGATCGATCGGAAATATTTGCGCTCGATCACTGGTGTCACGTTACGACCGGACTTGACCAGCACCTCGCGCCAGTCGAGCTCGTGCGCGTCGTTGGTGGCGCGCCATGCGACATGGTGTACGGTTCCGGCCGCCTCCTCCCCCACCGGCGCTTCCGGCGCGTCGAGCACGTCAAGCACCGCGCTTGGGCCGCCGGCGCCGGTTTCAAATCGGGTGCGGTTGCCCTCGCTGGCCACTTTGCGAAAGCCCATGGTGTCGGTCAGGAACTGGATGGTGTTGAGGTCGGACTCCTCGCACAGGGTCACCGAGTGGAAGCTGCGAATCTGGTGATGGGGATCGACCGGGCTGTCCGGCCACGGCTGCCAACGCTCATCCGACGCCTCGCCCACGAGCTCGATCTGGATGGAATCGAAGTCTTTGAGGACCAGAGTGTCGATGCCGAATCGCGTCGCCCGCGAGGCTTCCACGTTGAGGTCACGAAGGCGGCCGGTCCAGAACTGCAGCGAGCGCTTCGGGATCGCGAAGGAGACCACCGTCACCTGCCCGCTGCCCGCCGGCCGCCAGGGCAGGTGCGGCCAGCCGAAGAACGTCATCGCGCTGCCGGGCGTGCCCAGGTAGTCGCCGAAATAGATGTGGTAGGTGTCGGGCACGTCGAAGTTGACTGTCTTCTTGATGAAGCGAAGACCCAGCACGCCGACGTAGAAGTCGACGTTCTTCTGGACGTCGCCCGTGATGCAGGTCACGTGATGGATTCCCGGAACGTTGGCGGGCACAGGCGAATCCATGTTAGTCCGTGCGGTTGTGCTCGGAAGCCTCATCCTCGACGCGGCTCCAGATCTCGGCCGCCAGGGGTTCTTTGATCTCCTCCTGGATGTGGGCGACGAGGCCGATCGCGCGGGCCATGACCGCGAGCCCACGGCCGACGTGCCAGGGGAAGTCGAGCTCGCTGAGGATCGCGCCGATGGCGCCGGTCGCGTTGACGGGCAGCTCCCGCTCGTAGGCTCGGCCCGCCTCCTCAGAGATCAGTTTCATCAGTTCGACATAGCGTCCAGACAGCCCGTTTTCGAGGGCGATCGCGAACAGGCGCGGAGTGCGCGGGTCGATGGGCTTGTGGACTGGGTGCCCCAGGCCGGCGATCGGCTGCTTGGTTTCCTTGTAGGTCGCGACCACCTCGCGGGCAATCTCGCCCAAGTCCGCGTCGGGGCCCGCTGTGCCGAGGGCTTCCTGCAGCGTACGGGCCGCCTCCTCGATCGAGCCCCCGAAACGCGACCCCATGCCAAGGACACCGGCCGCGACCGCACCCTGGAGGGACTCGGGCGCCCCGAAGTAGGTGAGGCGAGCCGCGATCGCGCTCGGGGTCATCCCGTGCTCCACCAGGGTAACGGCGATGGCGTTGAAGACGGTGGATTCTTCCGGAGTAGGCAGCCGGCCCTTCAGCTCGAGGAAGGCGAAGTCTCCTAGCGATGTCTTGCCGATGAGATCGACCAGGTCGTGCCCTTGCACGACGATCCGAGCGGCCGTGCTCCAACCCAGGTCCGACTTCAACCGCTTTCGCTTTGCGCTCACGCCCGATCGACCGTAAGGCGGGTCTTGTAGCCGCTCTCGCCGAACACTTTCTCGGGGACGAGGTCGACCTTGGCGCGGAAGGTCAATGCGGAGTGAATCGCGGTTTCGATCTCTTCTGTGAGCCCGGGGGCGGTTGCAATCCCGTCCGGCACCTCGACCTCGATCGGGACTGGCGGCGGCACGCTGACGTCGGCCGTCTTGCGAATAACGCGCGCACGACCGGTGACACGCGGCCGAAACCTACCCACTATCGCCAGGATCGCCGAGGGGTACACATTGACGCCGCGCACGATGAACATGTCGTCACGCCGGCCGATGACCCGCATGCGGAACGTGTTCCGGCCGCACTCGCATGGAGAGGGTCCGATCCTCACGATGTCGCCACTGAGGAAACGCACCACCGGCATCGCCTCGCGTGTGAGGTGTGTATAGACCAGCTCGCCGACCGCGCCGGCCTCGATCATCATCGGCTCGCGCGACTCAGGGTCGACCAGC
>DASWGF010000093.1:0-8410 GCA_036393875.1 Candidatus Dormiibacterota bacterium | reverse complement strand
TAGGTCGCTCCCGAGCGCTCGACAAGAGCGGCAGGAGCGCGATCGCAGAGCCCGAGGCATGGACTCCGATACCACGCCATGCCGCTCCGGTCCTTCTCTGCCTCGGCTGCCGCGCAGACCTTCTCCGCACCTGCTGTCAGGCACGCGATGTCGTCGCAGACATGCAGCGCAAACATGCCGCGATCGTGCAGCGCGAAACGGTCGTAGAAGCTGGCGACGCCGTACGCCTCGGCCGGTGGGACGTTCAGGCGCCGGCAGGCGTAGTCGAGCCCGCCTCGGCTGATCCAGCCGACCTCGTCCTGGAGGCCGTGCAGGACAGGCAGCAGCAGGTCGCGCTTGGACCGCGATGCGTGTCCGCCGCGAGCGAGGTGGTCGTCCGCCGGCGTCCGCGTCCCGCCCTCCCACAGCGATTCGGGGGGCCCCAGAACCCGGTCGACGGCGGCGATCTCCGCGGCTGTCGGCGGTCCCCCGGTGGTGCGGATGTCCAACTAGTTGACTTTGGTGACGAGCTTCTCGACGCGGATGGCGCTGGCCTTGAACTCGGCGGTGCCCGACTTGGGATCGGTGGCATCGATGGTCAGGACGTTCGTCGCCACCTGGTCGGGGAAATGCAGGGTCAGGAAGGCAAGGCCTGGCCGCAGGGTCGCGTCGAATCGCACCGGCATCTCGACCGCTCCGCGCCTCGAGCTCGCAAGCACGCGATCGCCATCAACGATCCCCAGCCGCGCGCCATCGCTGGGCGAAAGGAGCAGCGCCTCTGGCTGCCGCAGCGGCGAGGTGTAGGCGCCGGTCTGGACGCCGGTGTTGAAAGAGTCGAGGCGCCGACCGGTGGTCAGGCGGATTGGAAATTCCTGGGTCAGCTTGTCGACCGGCGGATCGTGCTCGACGACGCTGAACGGAGCGCGCGGACCTTCCACCGGATCCTTCCACAGGCGCGCGTGGAGGAACTCGGTGCCTGGGTGGGTCTCGTCAGGGCATGGCCACTGGATGCCGCCCAGCTGGTCGAGTCGCGCGTATGACATGCCGGCGTGCATCGGCGAGAGCCTTCGGCATTCGTCCCAGACCTGCTGCGCCGTCGGCCGCCCCCAATCGCAGCCGAGGCGCTGTGCAATCTCGGAGATGATCTCGACGTCGTCGCGTGCGCCTGCCGGCGGCTCGAGCGCGCGCCGCACTCGCTGCACGCGACGTTCGCTGCTGGTTACAGTGCCCTCGGATTCAGCCCATCCGGCCGCGGCCGGCAGCACGACGTGGGCCAGCTCCGCGGTCTGCGTGAGAAACAGGTCCTGCACGACGAGGTGCTCCAGACCGCTCAGCAGGCGGACGGCTCGTGCCTGGTCGGCCTCTGATCGCGCGGGATTCTCACCGACGACGTAGAGGGCGCGCATCTCGCCATGCTCCATCGACTCGAACATCTGGCTGAGGTGATAGCCGCGCTTCGGCGGGACGGTCGCCTTCCAGGCTTTCTCGAAGGGCGCCCTCCGCGCGGGGTCCTCGAGGTCCTGGAAGCCCGGCAGTCGGTTGGGGATCGCGCCCATGTCGCCGCCGCCTTGGACGTTGTTCTGGCCGCGGAGCGGGTTGAGCCCACAGCCATAACGCCCGACTTTGCCCGTGAGCAGCGCGAGGTTGATGAGCGCGAGGACGTTGTCGACAGCGTTGTGGTGCTCCGTGATTCCGAGCGTCCAGCAGATCATGGCGCGGTCCGCGCGCCCGTAAGCCTGCGCAACCTCCTTGATCGCGCCGGCGGGCACGCCCGTCTCGGTCTCGGCTCGCTCCAGCGTGTACGCCTCGACGCATTCAACGTATTCGTCGAAGCCTGTCGTCGCGCGCTCGATGAACTCTTTGTCGGCGAGGTCGGAATGGATGATCTCTCGCGCCATGGCGTTGGCCAGCGCGATGTCGCTGCCGACGTCGATGCCCAACCAGAGGTCCGCCCATTCGGCGGTGCTGGTGCGGCGTGGGTCGATCGCCACCAGCCGGCCGCCTTTGCGCGCGCCGCGCAGGAGGTGGTGGAAGAAGATCGGATGGGTCTCGCGCGCGTTCGAGCCCCAAAGCAGGACCAGGTCGGTGTCCTCAGCTTCCCGGTACGAGGATGTTCCTCCCCCGGCTCCGAACACTGTCGCCAGACCGACGACGCTCGGAGCGTGTCAAGTCCGGTTGCAGCTGTCGATGTTGTTGCTGCCCATGACTACGCGCGCGAACTTCTGAGCCATGAAGTTCATCTCGTTCGTGGTCTTGGAGCAGCTGAACATTCCGAACGCGTTCGGCCCGACGGCCCTTGCCTTCGCGAATCCGTCGGCGGCGCGGCCGAGGGCCTCGTCCCACGACGCGGGGCGGAGGCGGCCACCATCCCGAACGAGCGGCTGGGTCAGGCGGACGCTGCCTTCGTCCATAGCCGCTTCAATATAGCCGTGGGTGGCGCTACCACCGGGCGTTGTACCCTCCCCCGTTATTCCCTTTGTGCTGCCCGGTGCAGAGCCGGATCCTCCCGCATACGAGCCCGGCTCGCGCGACGACTTCGACCGGCTGTATCGAGACAGCTACCCAAGGATCTACAGGACGTTGCTTGGCGTCCTCGCCGATCCCGCGGCTGCCGAGGACTGCACCCAGGATGCGTTCGTGCTGGCCTTTCGAGCCTGGGGCCGGTGGCGTCCGGATGCGCCGGCCGAGGCGTGGCTGCACAGGATCGCGATCAACGTGGCGATCTCATACCAGCGCAAAGCGAACCTCCGCTCCATCGGGACGATCCTGCGCCGGCTGGGGAGGCCCATCGCCGGACCTGACCCGGCGCAGGTGGCGCTGGACCGTGACCTGACCGCGGCGCTCCGCCGGCTCTCGCCGAAGCTGCGCGCCGCCCTCGTCCTGCGGCATTACCACGGCTACAACAACCGGGAGATCGCCGCGGCGATCGGCAAATCGGAGCGGACCGTGAACAAAAGACTGCGAACCGCGGCCGCGAAAATGCTCAAGCTGCTCGCCCCCGACGGGAACGTGTTCCCACTTGATGGCTCTGCTTCGTTGTCATCTAAAAGCGAGCGCATGAGGAATGAGTGATCAACTCGGGCCGGACTTTGACGAGCGCCTCGGGGCGGAGCTGGACCGCGCCGGTGCGCCCACGCCGCTGCCCGCGAACGCACGCTTCAACGTGTCGCCGTCCGGCTACCGCCCGTTGGTGGGTAGGAAGGTGGCTCTGGCCGTGGCAGGCGCCGTGGCGCTCTTGATGGTGGCGGCGACGGCCCTGGCCCGCAGCCCCAACCCCGCGGTCTGGGTGAGCACGGTGGAGTCGGTCACCCACGCCGCCGAATCGAGCCCGTCGCCATCCCCGGAGAGCGCGCCCCAGGCCCAGCCGCCACCACCGGTACACGTCCAGCCCACCGTGACCGGCGAGCCGAGCCACGAATCCCCTGAACCGTCGGGCGAAACCGATTCAGAATCTTCGCCGCCCCCCTCTGAGTCGGAACATTAGGTTCCTACTTCGCCAGGGCCAAGCGTTATCAGAGTTACCCTAAGCGGGGCCACCATCTCAGGGAGGTACTAATGCTCAAGAGTCGATTTTCGAAGCTGAGCGTCGCAGGATTCGCCGCCATCGTAGGGGTGATCCTCGTCGCCTCCACGGTCGGAGCCAATCACACATCCGCTCCGAGGAGCATTTCATCGCTGTCGGGCTTGTCCACCACCACCGGGCAGGTCGGCGCTGAGGTCGATCAGGACGCGGCCGCCGAAGCCGCGGAGCTGGCAGCCGACGCGCAGGCGGAGGCCGCCGAGCTGGCTGCCGAGCAGCAGAAGGCTGCGGCTGAGGCGGCGGCAGAAGCAGCCGAGGATGCTGCGGACAACGAGAACGAGAACGAGACCGAGACCGCCGACACGGAGACCGAGGTCCAGTCCACGGCACCCAAGACCGACGACTAGGTCAGTACTTTGATTCGCGAGACCGGGCGCAACTGCGCCCGGTTTTCTTATTGTCGGTGAGCGGTCACGAAATCCCTGATCCGCTGCAGCCCGCGCGAGAGCTCGTCCTCGGATTGCGTGTACGCGATGCGGATGTATCCCCTGCCCGCCTCCCCAAAGGCTGTTCCCGGCAGCACCGCGACGCCGGCCTCGGTGAGCAGCTTGTCGGCCAGCTCGCGCTCTCCGAAGCCCGTGCCCTCGATGTTTGGGAACGCGTAGAAGGCGCCCTGCGGCCGCGTGCACCTCATGCCCGGGATGTCGTTGATCCCGTCGACGATGAGGTCGCGGCGATGCTCGAACACCCTCACCATCCGCTTCACCGCATGCGCCGACTCTGGCGCCGACAGCGCCTCTATCGCCGCCATCTGCGTGAACCCTGCAGCGCACGAAGATGAGTTGATCATCAGCTGATCGAGCTTGGCGGCCAGCGCCCGGGGCGCCACTGCGTAACCCAGCCGCCATCCAGTCATGGCGTATGACTTCGAAAGCCCGTCCATCAACACGGTGCGCTCCCGCATGCCCGGGTGCGACAGCGGTGAGACGTGGTGGAAGCCGTACACGAGCTGGCTGTAGATCTCGTCGGAGACGACGAGCAGGTCGTGCTTGTGCGCAAGCTCGCAGACGAAACGAACGTCTTCTTCGGTGAGAACTCCGCCCGTGGGGTTCTGCGGCGTGTTGATGATCAGCATCCGCGTCTTCGGGGTGACAAGCGATGCGAGCTCGTCGAGATCCATCCGGAATCCCGTCTCTTCGCGAAGCGTGACGACCTTCGGCACCCCGCCGATGAAGTTCACCTGTGACGCGTAGGCGGGATAGCCGGGGTCGGGCAGGATCACCTCATCGCCCGGCTCGATGCATGCAAGCAGGGTGAAAAGAAGCACGTTCTTGGATCCAGGAACGAGGACCACCTCCGAGGCGTCGACCTCGGTGTTGAGCGTCCGCGTGACGAACGCGGCCACGGCCTGCCTCGCCTCGAGAATTCCGCTCGCCGGCGTGTAGTGTGTGTAGCCGTTCTGCATCGCCGAGATCCCCGCCTCGACGATGTTGTCGGGCGTGGCGAAGTCCGGCTCGCCGATCTCGAGGTGGACGACCTGTTTGCCCTGCGCCTCCAGGCGACGCGCCTTGGCGAGCACCTCAAATGCGCTCTCGGTGCCCAGGCGCGACATGCGCTCGGCGAATCGAATGCTCACGTTCGAATGCTAGTTTGCCTCCCCACGCAGTGGGGAGGTCGGCGCGCGGAGCGCGCCGGGTGGGGAGAGCGGAGCTCTCAATGGACACCCAATAGCGCGCCGCCGTCCACTCCGAGCGTCTGGCCGGTGATGTATCCCGCCTGCTTCGAGCAGAGGAAAGCGCACGCTGCCCCGAACTCCGCCGGGTCGCCCAACCGTCCCATCGGCGCGGCCGCCGACTGCTGCTTGATCCGCTCCTCCGGGTCGACACCGGACGCCGCCGCCAGGGCACGGATGCGGTCGGTGAGGATGGCATCGGGGGCGAGGCAGTTGACGGTGATGCGGTCCGGCGCGAGCTCGCGCGCCAGGGTCTTGGCCAGTCCAGTCACCGCCCCGCGCATCGAGTTCGACAGCGCGATGTTGGGGATCGGCTGGCGAACCGAGATCGAGGTGATGCACACGATCCGCCCCTGCTCGGAACGCTTCAGGTGGGGCAAGCCGGCCCTGATCAGACGCACTGCGCTCATCAGGGTCAGCTGAAAGGCCACGTCCCACATCTCCGGCGGCGTGCTCTGGAAAGTGCCGGGCGGCGGTCCGCCGGCGTTGACCACCAGCACGTCCAGGCCACCTAGCCGCGTGATCGCGGCTTCGACCAAAGCTTCTGGCTCGCCCGGCTTGGACACGTCAGATGCGAGCCAGCCGGCGGCATTGATCTGCTTCGCGGTGCCTTCTATCGAGACCGGGTCACGCGAGGAGATGAAGACCTCCGCCCCCTCCCCGATCAGCGCCTCAGCGCAGGCGCGCCCCAACCCTTTGCTCGCCGCCGCCACCAGGGCGCTGCGGCCCTTCAGCCCGAGGTCCATTGGACTCTGCCTCCTAGTTCGTGTTGACGTACCACTGGGTCACATGCTGGAAACGATCCCCAGGCTCGATGACGCTGTTCATGTGCACGCCGTGCACGCGCTGGGAGAACGCGTAGTCGTAGTGAGGCGAGTAGAGAAAGATCGCCGGCGCCGCATCGGCCATCTGGGCCTGGAAGTCAAGATAAACGGACAGTCGAGCAGGCTGATCGACTGCGGCTCGGCCGTCCTCGAGATCCTTGTCGATGATGCCCCAGCCGCGTGAATAGGCGAAGTTGAGCGCCCCCGCGTCGGCGCCCGAGTGCCACACCGAGCTCAGGTCGGGATCGGGACCGACGTCGAGGGCGACGAGCGCGGCCTGGTAGTGGTGGCCGATCAGGTCCTTCTGGACCAGGTCCGCGGCGGAAACAGGCTTGACGTCGGCTTCGACGCCGACCTCGAGGAGCTGCCGTGACAGGGCATCGGCGATCTCGTGATTCGGGAACGGACTGGCGACGACAAGGTCGAACTTGAAAGCCTGTGTCCCCTTCGCCCGTACTTTCGTACCGGGGGCGAGCACCCAGCCGGCGGCGTCCAGCGCCTTGGCGGCCGCCACCGGGTCGTATGGATGGCTGGTCGCCGCAGCCTGCGAATAGGCCCAGTTTCCGATCGGGATCGGACTCGGGTCGGGGTCGCCGCGACCTGCAAGCACGTCGGTCAGCAGGCGCTCCCGGTCGACCGCCTGGGTCAGGGCCAAGCGGACCTTGACGTCGCTGAAGAATGGCTTGCCTGCGCCATCGGGATTCAGCGCCACGAAGGCGTTGGTGAAAGTCCGGACGTCCTGCACGTTCACATCGGTGCGGCCCTGCAGGGCGAGCACCTCCTGCGGCTCGAGGCCGCCGACGAGGTCGGCCGCCCCCTGCAGCACGGCGCGGATCGCCATCTGGGGATCGGAAACGGGGTAGGTCCGCAGGATCAGGTGGTCGAGGTATGGCTGCGGGTCGGCGAATGGGTTGCGGTCCAGCGTGATGGCCAGCGAATTGATGCCCGCGACCTTGAATGGGCCCGTGCCGAGCGCGCGGATGCCGCTGAAGGGACTGGCCACGATCTGGGCGGGGGCCATCCCATCGAACAGGTGCTTGGCGATGATCCCGATGCGGAGCGCGAGCGGGAAGCCTGCGCTGGGGGCCTTCAGACTGAACACCACCTCGTTCGGGCCACCCGCGGCCACCCCCACCTGGCGCCAGTCCACCGCGCCAGGCAGCGTGTACTCGAGGTCCTGGAGGACGTGGAAGGTGAACAACACGTCGTCCCTGGTGAACGGCTGCCCGTCGGCCCACTTCACGCCCGTCCGCATGTTGAAGGTGTACGTCAGGTGGTCGTTGGAGATCAGCCAATCGGTCGCGAGCAGCCCGGTCACGTTCTGCTCGGCGTTCACCGTGGTGAGGCCCTGGTAGATCACGCTGTCGACGTCGCGCGCGCTGTCACCAGGCTCGAAGAGCGGATTCAACACGCCTGCCTGGCCGACCAGCGCCTCCACCGCCGTGCCGCCGCGGGCCGGCTTGGGCACGGTCGCCACAGGCTGGCACGCCACCAGCGCCACCAGCACGATTCCCGCGACCAGGTCGCGGCGGAACGACCTACTTCGGATGAGTCGTCACCCAGATGTTGCCCAGCGAGCACAAAAGAAACGCGACGGTCAGCACCCACGTGGTCCAGTAGATCTGCCGCTCCAGCCCGCGGCGGGTGCGGTACCCGCCGCCCAGCCCGTCACCGCCGCCGCCGATGGTGCCGCCGAGCCCGGTCGCCTTCGGCGTCTGGAGCAGGACGCCGGCCATCAACAGCACGGCCAGCACGACCTCGATGATGATCAGCGCGTTCTTGACCTGCGCCATCGACTACCGGTAGCGGGCCTCGATGGTCTTCCAGTTGAGGGTGTTGAACCAGGCCGCGATGTAGTCCGCGCGCTTGTTCTGGTACTTCAGGTAGTACGCGTGCTCCCAGACGTCCACGCCGAAGATGGGCGTCAGGTTCTCCATGTAAGGGCTGTCCTGGTTCGGGTAGGACTTGACCGAAAGCTTGCCCCCCGAGTCCGCCAGCAGCCAGGCCCACCCGCTTCCGAACTGGCCCACTCCCGCCTTCTGCAGCTGCTCCTTGAGCGTGTCGTAGCTACCGAACGTGCTCTTGATCGCATCGCCCAGCCGCCCTGACGGGGCACCGCCGCCGTTCGGGCCCATGATCGTCCAGAAGATGGAGTGATTCGAATGCCCGCCCGCGTTGTTGCGTAGCACGTTGCGCACGTCTTCTGGCACCGAACTGATGCCGCGGAGCAGATCTTCGACCGACTTCGAGGCCAGCTCGGGGTGCTTCTCCAGGGCGCCGTTCGCGTTGTTCACGTAAGCCGCGTGGTGCTTGTCGTGGTGGATCTCCATCGTCTTCGCATCGATGTGCGGCTCG
>DASWGF010000092.1:0-2289 GCA_036393875.1 Candidatus Dormiibacterota bacterium | reverse complement strand
GCCGAACTCCAGCGGCAGGCTGTACCCGGTGGTGTCAGGCAGGTTGATCACATTGGCGCCCGCGGCGATCATCGTCTCGACCGTCTCCACCAGATAGTCGATGTCGGCCCGGCTCGCGTCCTCGGGCGAGTACTGGACGTTATCGCAGAGAGAGCGCGCGTACGCCACCATCTCCGCGCCACGCTTGAGCACCTGCTCGCGCGTCATGCCGAGCTTGCGGTCGATGTGGATGTCGGAGACCGACAGCACGATGTGGATCTGCGGGACCTCAGCTTCTTTGATCGCGCCCCAGACAGCGTCGATGTCCTCGCGGACCGCGCGCGCCAGCGCGGTCACGGTGGCGCCGTGAATCTCGCGCGCGATCTGACGGCAGGCCTGGAAATCGCCCGGAGACGAGATCGGGAAGCCCGCTTCGATCACGTCGACGCCGAGCTTCTCCAGCTGGCGCGCGATCTTCAGCTTGGAGTTGGCGTCGAGGTGGAACCCCGGGGACTGCTCGCCGTCGCGCAGCGTGGTGTCGAAGATGTATACGCGGTCTACGTCAGATTCCTTGGTCATTTTTCCACTGGCTCCAACCAGCTCATCATCGAGCGCAGGTCACGCCCGACCTTTTCTACGGGGTGTTCCGCGTCCTTCTTTCGCATGGCCATGAACTTCTCGCGTCCGTTCGAGTTCTCGTCCAGCCATTTCTCCGCAAACGAGCCGTCCTGGATCTCGCGCAGGATCTGGCGCATGTTCTCGCGCACGTGGTTGTCGATCACGCGCGGGCCGGAAACGTAGTCGCCGTACTCGGCCGTGTCCGAGATGGAGTAGCGCATGAACCCGAGCCCGCCTCGATACATGAGGTCGACGATGAGCTTCAGCTCGTGGAGCACTTCGAAGTACGCGAGCTCGGGCTGGTAGCCGGCCTCGACCAGGGTCTCGAAGCCGGTCTTGACCAGCGAGCTGACCCCGCCGCAAAGCACCGCCTGCTCGCCGAAGAGGTCGGTCTCGGTCTCTTCCTTGAACGTGGTCTCGAGCACGCCGGCCCGCCCGGCGCCCAGCGCCCTCGCATACGCGAGCGCGCGGGGCCAGGCCTTGCCGGTGGCGTCCTGGTATACCGCGATCAGCGCGGGTATGCCCTGGCCCTGGACGTACGTGCTGCGCACGAGGTGTCCGGGGCCCTTCGGCGCGATCATCGCGACGTCGAGCTGCTGGTCGGGCTTGATCTGCTCGAAATGGATCGCAAAGCCGTGCGCGAACATCAGCATCGAGCGAGGCTGGAGGTGGCTCTCGATCGACTCGCGGAACAGCTTGCCCTGGCCGGCGTCCGGCGTGAGCACCATGACCACGGTCGCCTCCGACACCGCTTCGGGCACCGGGACCGCGCGCAGGCCGTCAGCCTCCACGCGTTCGATCGACTTGCTGCCCGGGTACAGTCCGACGCGGACGTCTTCGCCGCTGTCACGCAGGTTCAGGGCGTGCGCGCGACCCTGGCTGCCGTAGCCGATCACCGCAACCGGCTCACCCAGGCTGGGTGGGCAGTCGACTTCGTAGTGGATCTTCATGCGGTTCTCCTCATGACAACCGGCCCCGAGCGGACCACGTCCTGGACTCCATGCCTTCTCAACTCTTCGACGAAATCGCCGACCTCGCCGCCGTCGCCGGCGAACTCGACCGTGGTTCCGGTCGGGCTGCTGTGAAGGACTTTCGCCCCGCGCTCGATCAGGTCGGACAGGTCCGCGGCGGCGACCCGCGCCACCACCAATTCGCGACTATGCACGTCGTGGCCTGTCAGGTCTTCGACCTCGACCACCTCGACGAGCCGCTCGAGCTGCTTGCGCACCTGGTCGACCTCGGCGTGACCCGAGTCGACCGTGAGCGTCATGCGGAAAAGGCCGGGCTCGCGGCTCGGCCCGACCGAGATGGCGCGCACGTGGAAACCGCGGCGGCGGATCAAACCCGAAACCTTGCTCAGCGCTCCCGGGCCGTCCTCCACCACGACCGAAAGAACTCTCAACCGATCAACTCCCTCCCCACCGTGTGGGGAGGTCGCCTTCACCTCCCCGCCACGCGGGGAGGTCGGCTCCGCCCGCGGAGCGGGCGCAGTCGGGTGGGGAAGTTCAGCCGGCAAGGCCGGCGGCTGGGGAGGTACAACCGGCACAGCCGCTTTGCTCATTGGTCCGGAGCCTCCCAGAAGTCGTTGAGGGTCTTGCCCAGCGGGACGATCGGGTAGACGTTGGCCTCCGGGTCGATCCTGAAGTCGATCAGGAACGGCCCCTTGGTGCGCTCCGCGGCATCCATCGCGGG
>DASWGF010000091.1:0-44586 GCA_036393875.1 Candidatus Dormiibacterota bacterium | reverse complement strand
CCCGCTCCGATGGCGGAGCCCAGTGGGCCCCAATCCACAGTTGCAGCTCCGTTGAGCCATGCGATCAGCCCCAGCGCGAAAGCTATGCAGGCGAGGGTCCAACGCTTTTCCGATGGCGACATCTGGGCCAGGTCGAAGCGGCGCTGACGCTTCGAGACTGGAAAACGGCCGAGGCTTGCGACCAGCACGAGCCAGACGACCAGCATCAAGACGCCGATCGTGAGGGCGATGGCGGGAGTAGATGTCTTGTCGATCGGCGAGAGGTCGGCGGATCCGGCCCAGGCTGCCATGGGCACGAGCCAGATCAAGCTGGTGATGGCGGCAAATCCGGTGCGGCCGAAGCGGTCGACGAGGTTCTTCATGTCTGTGGGGGATATCTCCGGGCCAAATACTGCTCGAATTTCACGGTGCCGTCGCGATGGTCGGGACACAGGAGCCGGCCCGCGGCGAACTGGCGGCTGAACCTGAACGGCAGCCACAGATTGACAAGGCGCTTGTCCGGCTTGCGGATCTTGAGCCATGAGGTGGCCAGGCTTTTGAAATCCCTCACCTCCGGCCCGCCGAAGTCGGGCAGCATCCCTGCCGGTTCGCCGGTGACGACCTCCACCAATCGCGCCGCGACGTCGGTTGTGTCGACTGGCTGAAACTGCCACTTGAACGGCACCGTCGCGAGGCGGGGAAGCTTGCTCATGCCGTCAAGAAAAATGTCCATGAGAGTGTGGAACTGCGTGGCGCGCAGGATCGACCAGGGGACGATATTCTCGCGCATCACCTCCTCCGCCGCCAGCTTGCTTCGGTAGTACGGATAGGCGACGCCCTCCATACCGACGATCGAGATGTACACGACGTGGCGGACACCGGCCTCTCGCGCCATCGCAAGCAGGCGCCGCGTGCCCAGCACGTCGGTGGCCTGGTACTTGCGCGGCGCCGATGCGTCGGAGGCCGCGTGGACGATCGCGTCGACGTTCTTCACGGCCAGCTCGAGCCCCGCCCCGGTGACGAGGTCGCCCTGGACCCAATCGCCAGCTGTGCCTTCAGCTTGTCGGCGGCTGAGGATTCGCGCGCGATGACCTGTGTCGAGAAGGCGCTTCACGACCTGGCGGCCCAACGCGCCCGTTCCTCCGGTGACGAGCACATGCATGACGGCTAAGCGCTGGTCGTCAGGTGCTTGCCGAAGAAGGCCATGACTCGGTCCCAGGAATCCTGCGCCGCTGCCTTGTTGTACGCGCGGCCCTGAGGGTTGAAGAAAGAATGGCCGGCGCCGGGATAGATCTTGATGTCGTGATCGATCTTGTACTGGTCGAGGGCCTGGCCGAGGGCACGGCCGGCGCCGGCTGTGAAGTCCTTCTCGGGGTACGAGCCCACGACGGGACACATTCGCTTGACGACCTCGATCCGCCTTGGGTTGGAGGCGTAGAAGGGCGCGATCGCCTTGAGCCGGTCATCGGTGCATGCCCACGCGACCGCAAAGCCGCCCCCCATGCAGAAGCCGATGGCGCCGACGCGATGCGGATCGACGTCAGGCATGGCGGCCAGGTAGGTCAGGGCTGACTTGAGGTCGCCGATGCCCGGGCGGTCAACCGACCCGATCAGCATCCCGGTCATGTAGCGGGCCATGCAGAGCGCGCGATTCCGGTCGGCGAACAGGTCGACAGCGAGCGCCGCGTAGCCGTTCTCGGCGAAGCGGCGGGTGATTTCCTTGATGTTCTCGTTGAGGCCATATGCCTCGTGGATCACGACCACGCCCGGGTGCGGGCCATCGCCATCGGGTTGGGCGGCGTAACCGCCGCCCTTGAGGTCGGCTCGATCGATCTCGCGCGTTTTCATGTATGTGGCGGCTCGGGGAGATGGTAACGAGGCGAAAAAGTCAGGTCGGAAGCGCGGGGTATCATCCTTCCTGCGCGGCGTGGGCCGGTGGCGCAGTCCGGGAGCGCGTCAGACTGGCAGTCTGAAGGTCAGGGGTTCGATTCCCCTCCGGTCCACCATATTGACCGACTCAAGATTGATGCCCGGTCAGCGCCGGCCGCGGTAGGCGGCCCAGGGGTCGTACTCCACCTCGAGCGGATCCGGAGGCGGGCGCTGCTCAGCCGGGACGTGAATCAGGTTGACCCGGATTCGATACCATGCCGAGCTGCGGCCGCGCATCGCGTCGACCAGGATGTCGGCGGGTTCGAGGTGGCGGACCACCTCCGGGTGGCGCGACTTCCAGCGTTCGAGCCCTTCCCGCGCCTCTTTCTGCGTCCGGGCGCGGGCGATCTCGACCACGGGCATTGTGCTCCGGCGACGGCCGGTCGGGCCCGCCTCGTTTCCGGGAGCCGCGGGACGAACGGCACTCGAGCGGCCGCGGGCGCGTGACGGTTGGACCCGCGGCGCCTCCCCCGGCTGCCGCGGGTAGTTCGGAGGCCAGGGCGCGTCCGGCAACCCGGCCGCCTCTTGCCGCTCGGCAAGCTCCAACAGGGCTTCGAGCGACCCCACCTCGGCATCGATCGCGGCACCGGGATCGCCGATCGCGGCGAACCGGGCCGGCACCGTCGCCAGCGTGAAAGCTTCGGGCTGGCAGTCGGGCACCTCGTCCCAGCGGAGTGGCGTCGAGACGCGGGCGTCGGGCGTCGGCCGGACCGAATAGGCGGAGGCTATGGTGCGGTCCTTGGCGTTCTGGTTGTAGTCGAGGAAGACGCCGTGGCGCTCCTCCTTCCACCACCTGGACGTCGCGAGCGTGGGTACCCGCCGCTCGACCTCACGCGCGAACGCCACCGCCGCCCGGCGCACCTCGGGATGAGTCCAGTTGCGCTCGATGCGGCAGTAGATGTGCATGCCCCGCGAGCCCGAGGTCTTGGGCCAGCCGGTCAGCCCCATGTCATCAAGCACGCCCTTCGCCGCGAGCGCCACCTCCCGGACTTGCGACCACGGCACTCCCGGCATCGGGTCGAGGTCGATCCGGAGCTCGTCAGGATGGTCGAGGTCGTCGCTGCGCACGGGGTGCGGGTTGAGGTCGATGCAGCCCAGGTTGACCACCCAGGCCAGCTGGGCGGCATCGCGGACGACAATCTCCTCGGCGGTTCGGCCCGAAGGAAAGCTGAGCACCGCCGTCTCGATCCAAGGCGGTCGGTTCGCGGGCGCTCGCTTCTGGAAGAAGGCCTCCCCCTCGGCCCCGTGGACAAAGCGCTTGAGCGCCATCGGGCGCTTGGAGACGCCCCGCAGGGCGCCCTCGGCGACGGCCAGGTAGTAGTCCAGCAGGTCGCCCTTGGTGTACCCGGCAAGCGGGAAGAAGACCTTGTCCGGGTTGCTGATCTGGACCTCGCGGCCCGCTATCCGCACCGGCGACCTCCAGTGATCAGGGCGCCTGAGGCAGCTTGACCTCGCCCCGGCGGACCGCCGGGGCAGAGGGGGGCGGCACAACCGGGCCGATGTCGCCATCGGGCGCCTCATCGAGGTCGACGATCACCGGCGCGTGGTCGCTGGGCCCGCTGCCCTTGCGCGCCTGGCGGTCGACCCAGGCCGCCCGCACCCGCGCCGCCACGACGTCGCTGGCCAGGACCAGGTCGATCCTCATGCCGAGGTCCTGATGGAACATCCCCGCACGGTAGTCCCAATAGGTGAAGACACGCGAAGCCGGCCAGTGCTCGCGGACAACGTCGTGGAGGCCGTGCCCGGCCAAATCGGCCAGCGCCGTCCGTTCGGCAGGCGTGACATGGGTCTGGCCGCTGTAGGCGGCGGGATCGAAGACGTCGGCGTCGGTGGGCGCGATATTCATGTCCCCGCAGATCATCCGCGCAGCGGGGTCGGCCTGAAGCAGCCGGTCGAGGGCCCGCAGCCAGGCCAGCTTGTACTGATAGTGGTCGGAGTCGGGGACGCGGCCGTTGGGCACGTAAACCGAGTGCACCCGGACCCCACCGCAGGTGGCCGCGATCGCGCGGGCCTCTTGGTGAGGGAAGCCCGGTCCACCGGGAATCCCGACTTCGACGTCATCGAGGCCCGTCGTGGACAGGATCGCCACCCCATTCCATTGGGCCTCGCCGTGGTGGGCGATCTCGTACCCGCGTCCGCCCAGGGCGGCGCCCAGCGCATCCACGAACGCCTGGTCGGTGAGCTTGGTCTCCTGAAGGCAGACCACGTCCGGTCGCCGTTCGTCGAGCCAGGGCAGCAGTCGGGGTATCCGCTGCTTGACCGAGTTCACGTTCCAGGTCGCAACGCGCACCTTTGCATGATGGCCCACGGAGGCTTCGAAGGCCGGCCCCTCGGGCATTCATGGCGGCCAGGGTCAGCATGCAGATCCCGGGGGACACAACCCATGCGCGTTGAGGGCTACCGGGCCATTCGCGCTGCTGGCGATTTCCCGGCCCCAAGGCGGAAGGATTGAGGTTCCTGACATGACGTCGATGCCAACCTACGGCAGCCAGCTGGGCCGGCGACCTTGAAAGACGCCGTGCCATACCTGCAGAACGCGGGTGCGATCGCGTTCGTCCTTCTCGGTGTCGCCACTGCAGTGGGTTGGGCAAGACGAAAGGATCGGTCGCTGGGATTCCTCGCCCTGGCGATTGTGCTTTTGTCGCTGGTTTCGGCACTCGGTCGCATTCCTCACGCCTATGCGCCTCCATTCATCCCGCAGCTCAGCCTGATTGCATTCATCGGCTCCGGCTATGCACTGCTGCGCTTTCGTGGTTCTTTGATCCCTCTGCCGCGGATCTGGCACGCGGCAGCCGTCGTCGCGATCGTGGTTGCAACCGCCGGCTTCCTGGGGGCGCAGGCGTTGGTCGCCGTCAACGCAGCTCCGCTCAGAGTTGAGACCGCGGCCGTCATCGTGCTCCTGGCTGTCTGGACGGCGACGATCATCGAGCCGATCGTCCGTTTCTGGCTCGTCGCTCGACACCTGCCTGCGGTCCAGGCATGGCGTCTGCGGTCGCTGAGCTTCGGCTTCGGCGGCCTGGTTGCCATCCTGTTGTTTGCCATCGGCGCCAGCGCCTTCGCCTCCAATCCGATCGAGCAGATCCTGATCCAGCTTGCCGCCCTTCTCATCGTGCCGCTCCTCTATGTCAGCTTTTCGCCGCCGTCCTGGCTTCGCCGGCAGTGGCGCTCGTCCGAAGAAGAAGGTCTCCGGGTGTTCATGCAGGACCAGCTGTTGGGCGAGGATCCGGTCGCGCTCGCCGATCGAGCTCTCGAGTGGGCCATGCGGCTGGTCGGTGGGGCCGCTGCGGTTGCCTTCGACGGCAAAGGGGAGCGGTTGGCGGCGAGGGGCCTCGATCCAAACCGCCTGAACGACCTCGAAAAACGCCTCCCCGAGCTGAACGAGGGCGTCACCCGGGTTGCCATTGGTGGTGTGGACCGGACGCTATTTGTACTTCCGATTGCCGGTGCCGGCCCGGAGGGACACCTCGTGGTGATCGCGGGACCATTCACTCCGAGCTTCGGCGGCGACGAGTTGAGCCGGGTGCAGCAGTTCATGACCGCAGTCGCCACAGCGGTGGACCGAGCGCGGCTGCTCGAGAGGCTCAAACAGGCCAACGCCGACCTGCTGGATGCCAACCGCCACAAGACAGTCTTCCTGGCCAACATGAGCCACGAGCTGCGCACGCCTCTGAATGCGATCCTGGGCTTCTCCGAGCTGCTCATCGATTCCACCGACGGTCACTTTCCCGACGAGACCCGGAAGAGATTCCTGGAGCAGATCCACTCGAGCGGCAAGCACTTGCTCGGGCTCATCAACGACATCCTCGACCTCTCGAAGATCGAAGCCGGCCAGATGGAGCTGCGCCTCCAGATGGTTTCAGTCGCCGACGTCGTCGGCCAGGTGGCAAGCACGGTGGAACCTCTGGCCAACGAGAAGCAGATCCACCTCGAGTTCGAGGCCGCGAGCGCCGGTCAGATCCTTGCGGATGAAGGCAAGCTGCGACAGATGATCCTGAACCTGGTTTCCAATGCGATCAAATTCACCTCCGAGGGTGGAAGCGTGACGATCAAGGCAGTGCGAGTCGTCGATCGCATGGAGATCGCCGTTTCCGACAACGGTGTCGGGATCGCGCCGGAAGACCTTCAGCGCCTGTTCAAAGAGTTCCAACAGGTCGACTCGGGCGTCAACCGCAGGCAGCAGGGTACCGGGCTGGGGCTAGCGCTGACCCGGAGCTTCGCCATCCTTCATGGTGGCGACGTCCGAGTGCAGAGTGAGCCTGGCAAGGGGAGCCTATTCACAATCGACATTCCCGTCGAAGCGCGCAGTCCCGATCGCGCGTCCAAGGCTGCCAGCGGTGATTTCGTACATCCGCCCGGCGATGTCTCGCGACCGTTGGTCATCGTCGTCGAGGATGACCCTGTGGCGGCTGAGCTGCTCACGCGTCAAATCGAGCGCGCCGGGTTCCGCACGGAAGTCGCTCGCACCGGTGCGGAGGTGGTGAGCTTGGCGAAAGAGCACAAGCCCGCTGCCATCACCCTGGACATCCTGCTTCCGGACGTAGATGGCTGGGAGGTTCTCACGCGCCTCAAGGGGGACGAAGTGACCAGCGACATCCCGGTCCTCGTGGTGAGCGTCGTCGACAATCCCGAGCTTGGGACGGCCTTGGGCGCGCTCGACTACTTTGTCAAGCCGGTCGACGCCAAGAACCTCGTCAACCGACTGAGCAACTTCAACTTCAAGCAGAAGGCCGGTGGACGGCAAGCCTGTGTTCTGGTCGTCGATGACGAAGCCGCCAACCGCGACTGGCTCAAGCACGTGCTGGAGCCGGCCGGGTTCGAGGTCACGCTCGCAACGGGCGGGCAAGAGGCCATCGACCTGGCCAGGTCGCGCATTCCCGATGTCGTGATGCTCGATCTCATGATGCCGGAGGTCAACGGCTTCGAGGTGGTCGAAGCTCTGAGTGGGCACGAAGCGACCAGGTCGATTCCGATTCTGGTCCTCACCGCCAAGCACCTGACCAATGCCGACATCGGCAAGCTCGATGGCCGCGTGTCGACCATCCTCAAGCGTGGATCTTCCGGCGCGGCCGACGTCCTCAACCAGTTGCAGGTGGTCTTGAAAAAGCGTCCGGTCAAACCATGAGCAAGTCGTCACTCATCCTTGTCGTCGACGACAACGACGCGGGCCTGCTGCTCACCTGCGCGGTGCTACAGCTCGACGGATTTCAAGTCGATTCCGCGAGCTCATCCACCGAGGTTCTGGAGCGCTTGCGCGCCCGCCGGCCGGACCTGATCCTGATGGACGTGCAGATGCCGGGACAGGATGGCCTCTCTCTCACTCGCCAGCTCAAAGCGGATCCCGCAACAGTCACCATCCCCATCGTGGCGCTGACGGCCCATGCGATGGCCGGCGACCGGGAGCTGGCGCTCGCCGCCGGTTGCAGCGGATACATCTCCAAGCCGATCGACACCAGGACCTTCGGCGACCAGGTCCGGGCATTCGTGATTCCAGCCGATCGCCAGTAGCCTGGCAACCGGCAACGGCCCGTCGGCACGGTGAGCAGGTGGCCGGTAGAATCGAATCGCGACTGCCCCCTGGTCATTCGTAAGGGATGAAGTCCTAGGCGTCATCCTCGGAGGGCGGTCGCACACTCACCTCAGGAGACCTGGTCGGTTTCCTCACCCACCTGGTCATCTCCGTCTCCGATGAGAGGATCCTCGTCGCTGGCGGAGTAACGATCGCGGACCTCGGCTCCGTCGGCATCCGAGTCGCCCAAGCCTTCCTCCGAATCGGTCTCCACCAGCTCACCGGCCTGCCTGTCTTCAGCGACCAGCTGCGCATAGGCCCGCTCGGCCTCGTCCCACGTCGGGTACTCCCAGAACTCCGTTCCGACTGGCACCTCCGCGCCCTCGGTCTCGTCGAGACCGTGCTGGAAGACGTATCCGAGTCCGTTGACTGGATCCTGGATCAGCGAGATGAAGCGTTCGCCGGTCAGCTCGGCTCGTTGCGCCGCCTGGCCGTCGTTCTCCAGGTCGAACAGGCGGCTGATGATCTGCTCTTCGCTTCTGTCTTCCATTCCGATCTCATTCTGTATCAACCCAGCCGCCGCGCGTTGGCGTTGTCAAGTGGTAGCTGCGCGCCGTTTGACATTGGCGGCCAGGCGGACGACATTTCGCGTGCACGACCTACCAGCAGCCCATTGGCCGATGGGTCGCGGCGTGGGCGCGCCGTTTCCCGGTTCTCGCCTTCTTGGTGGTGGCCGTGCTCGGTTTGCTGATCGGGCACTTCTACTGGTCGACGCCGCCGGTCTGTCCGATCGGGCCGCAGGGCCAGATCATGCAGGCGGCGACCGATCGCGACTGCGTCCCGCCGCACCCGAGCCCGCCTGTGAACACCTGACGCGCAAGGCGCGCCAGACTTAGCTGCGTGTTTGCGAGCTCCAACTATCCGCCCGACCAGGCGGCCGCCGAACGGTTTGTCGCCGAGATGCGGCATGGGACGCTGATCGCGTGCACCGCCGAAGGCTATCCGCAGGTCAGCATCCTCCCGTTCGTGAAGACAGACGACCTCATCGAGCTCCACTGCGTCCAGGCCGATCCGACTTTCGACGCGGTCCGGGCCAACCCACGCGTGACCTTTTTCGTCTCCGACTTTCTCGCCTGGTCACCCCATAGCTGGGTCAGCGATCAGGACGCCGGCCGCGCCACACTCCACTTCCGCGCGGTTGCCTTCGAGTGCGACGTGGAACGAGTTTCGACTGATCCGAATGACGTGGCCGGCGCCCTGAGCCGGCTGCTGGCCAGGTACGAGCCGGGGGCCTCGTATGAGCCCATGAAGATGGGCGAGTTCTACGGACCGCGCCTGCAGCGGCTGGCCACCATGAGGCTGCGGATCGTCCGCCGCCACATCAAGTTCAAGACCGGCCCGGCGGGCACGCCGGAGACGAAGCGGCGCGTGGCGGCCAAGCTGCGCGAACGCGGCCAGCCCGGCGACCTTCGCGCCGCCGACGTCATCGAGTCATACCTGCCTGAGCAAGCCCGCTAGCTCATAGGAGACGCCGGCCGTCGGCAGAGACCTCGATCAGACGGGCCAGCCGCTTCGATCGGGTTTCATCGCGTTTGGCGTTCATGACCCAGTAGATCGCGGTTTGCCGGTAGGACGGCGGCTGCTTGCCGAAGAATTCCCACGCCTTTTTTTGGGCCCGGAACTTCGACTCGCGTTCGGCGTCGAGCGCCGCCAGATGGCGGTTCTCGTACGAGTACACGCTCGAGCGTGCGTCCTCACGGCGCCCGAATGCCGCCAGTCCGGCGGGCGCCATGAGCCCCCGCGCCGTCAGATCCTCCACCTTCTTGGTGTTGACCGCGCTCCAGTTGCTCCGCGGTTTTCGTGGCGTGAACCGCTGGACTCGGCTGGTCTCGTCGATCCTGCGCGCGAGGCTGTCGATCCAGCCGAAGCACAGCGCCTGGTCGACAGCATCCGACCAGGTCATGCTCGGCCGGCCGGAGGCTTTCTTGTGAAACACGACGCCGATCTCGGTGGCAGTCTCGTGGTTCGCCGACAGCCAGGCTCGAAACTCAGCCGGGGTTTCGAAGAACCTGGTCTCCATGAGCATCAAAGCCTACCGGCGCGCGGCTGTGAGCGACTTCACGCTCTCTACATATAAGAAGGACGGGGCGTGAAACCCCACCGACATCGCGGCGCTGACCGGCCGCGGGCAGCGTCTGCAAACAATTACAAGACTTAATTCATATCTCCCCCAAAATTTCTTAACAAAGTCTCTGGCCGGTGATATGCTTCGCCAACTACATCGGGATCCGGTCGTCAGCGTCAGGAGGAAGGGAGGGTTTTGGGTCGTCTATTTGGTGCATTTCAGCACGCGCTGATTTGCGCTCTTTTTTGTGTAAAAGCAGCGTGACAGTAGCCGCCGTCGACGGCGGAGGGACGCCCTGAAAGCGCTCCTCAAGATGCTGCTTGGGACTGGTGCCATGGCCGCATCGGTGGCCGTCGTGCTCGTCGTTCAGAGCGTCGCGAGCTATACCACCACCTCGCCGATACCGGTCGCCACGGCGACGACCGCCGCCGCGCCGTCGGACAACACGTCTCGATCGCCGGTGGTGACCGATGTTTCGGTCGACACGCAGCGGAACGTGGCGACGCTGACCATCGCGCCCTTCACCTCCGAGAACACGGCGTCCGCGCTGGGCGCGAAATACGGCATGGACCTGCTGGCCGAGTTTCCGGCGTTCGGCCGCTATGTTTTCTCACTGCCGCAGATCCGCATCGGGCCCGGGCCGGAGCTGCACACGGCGACGATCTACTTCCCTCCGTACGCGACGACGGCCGACATCAACGCATTCATGACTCGCAACGGTCTCGGCGTCAGCACGTGGGTGTCCACGGAAGACGCCACCGGTCGCACTGCGGTCGTCACTTTGCCTCAGATCCAGCCGCACTTGATCGATGAACAGCGTGGTATCTGGCAAGCGTCGGTGCCGGTCGGCCTGGACCGCAGCAGGTTGGATGGATGGGCGTCCGCGAACGGCGTGCAGATCATCGGCTACGACCCCAACAGCGGTGAGGTTCAGATCCAGGGCCCCAAGCCGCAGCCGGTCTACACGCGCGTGGTGCACACCGTCGCCCCGGTGGTCACCACGACGACCCCAGCGGCACAGCAGACCAGCAAGCTGTACATCGCATTCAAGCCAGGCACGACCTTCAGCCAGGCACAGCAGGCCATCGAGCAGGCGGGCGGACAGGTGACCAGCTTCGACAGCGGCACCGGGCTCGCGGCCGCGACCGTGCCCGTCGGCAAGGAGAGCCAGGCCACCACCGCGCTCACGGCTTCGCCACAGGTCAGCTGCGTCGGAGCGACATCGACAGCATGCCCCGCCGCCACTCCAAACCCAACCACCACCCCATCGCCGGCGCCGAACACGAGCACGACCCCGGACACGACCACTCCTCCCGCCGACACCACCGCAACGGGCAACGGCTGGACCACAACCACAACGCCCACCGCGACGACGCCTGCGCCGACGACGCCCAGCGCGCCGCTCGTGCTCCAGGCCACCCCAACCGACGGCCACGTATCGCTCAGCTGGTCGGTGGTGAGCGGCGCGACCGGCTACCAGGTCTACCGGTCGACGGGAACCGAGGCTCAGGTGTTGATCGCCACCACCACCGCCACGATCCTCACGGACACCGGCGGCACCACCGGGACCTCATATGGGTACAGCATCGTCCCCGTTCTGAGCGCCGGTCCCGATCCGACGCAAGCCCAGTCCGCGAGCGCGACCTGGACGGCGGCGTCATCGAGTCCGGTGGTGCTGAAGACCGACCCCGCATCGAGCACGTTGAGCGGGTCCGTTGCATTCAGCGTCGACGCGCGCACGGGTGACGGAGCCGGCAGTGTGACCTGGTCGATCACAAGTCAGGGTGGGTCCGCCACGCAGGTCGGCACTGCGACCGGCGCGCCCCAGGCGGCAGACCCACTCACCTGGTCGGCCCGCACGGTCTGGGACTCGCACGGAGTCGCTGACGGTGAGTACACGCTGGTCGTCACAGTCGCCGATGGCTCGGGGCACTCGACCCAGACCGGCGCGCAAGTCCGCGTCAGCAATGCCGCGCCCGCAGCCCCGACCGCGCTGGGCGCCGCGACGGTCACCTCCACCGTAGTGCTCACCTGGCGCCAGCCCGCGACTGTCAACGGCGCCGCGTACCTCGTCCAGAAAGACACCGATGTCGAACCGGTGGGCACAGTCGCGACCGGCGCGCTTTCGTGGACGGACGAGACCCCGGCGCCGGGCTCGCACACGTACAAGGTGGTCCTCGAGGACAAGTTCGGAAACACCAGTCCGGCCGCGTCGGTCACCGTCTCGGCCACCTCGGGAACCAGGCCGCTCACACCACCCACGCTGACGCTGACGCTTCCGAGTGGAGACAAGGTCGCGCCGGACGGTGCGGTCGACGACCGGCTGATGTTGGTGAGCGACGCGTCCGCAGGCAGCGGTGTGGCTTTCCAGTATGCCGGCGACGGGGGAGCGTGGCAGACGGTGCACGGCACGATGTCGTGTGCGCCGACATGCACCGTCGACTGGAACGTGGCTTCTCTGCCGAGGGGCCACTACTCGGTGAGGGCGGAGGTGCCCGCTGGAGTAGGGCAGGCGAAGGGATTCACGCTGCGAGGCGATGGTGGCCTGCCGGCGCCTTCCGCACCGACGGCCACGATCACGCCCTTCGGTGTCTCGCTTCACTGGAGCCCGTCGCAGGGTGAGATGCCGGCGTCTTACGCCGTGAGCCGGCTCGACGGGAACAGCTGGGTCGTCCTCGACCGGGTGATCGGAACTCAGTACGTCGATCGCAGCGCGCAGCCGGGCAAGAACCAATACCGCGTGCAGGCATACAACTCCGACGGCGCGGCGGGTCAGGCGTCGGCGACGACCGCCATCACGGTGCCGGACGTGGTGCGGCCGTCGACGGGAAACGAGACGGACTCGCTGGCTGCGCCCATCGGTGTTCATGCAGTCGCCGGTGGTGGTTCGGTGACCCTGCTCTGGGCCGCGGTCCCGCAGGCCGCCGGTTACACCGTCGAGCGCGCGTGGCAGGCAGACGGACCGTTCAGGGTGCTCGGCACCACTGGCGAGATGGTCTACCGCGACTCCGCGACCGTCGGCGCGGTGGCCTACTACCGAGTCCGCGCCTTCAGCGGCAACAACGACGGCGCCGCATCGCAGGTCGTCAGCGCAGCGCTCGTGCCCGTGCCACAGTCCGCCTCGTCGACAGCATTTGTGCTGTCATCCGGAGGGCTTGCGGCTGCGCCCCAGAGTCCCGGCACGCTGACGCTCGGCAGCAGCCAGACCACTGGATCTGCGGGATCGACGGTGGACGTCTCCGCATCGGGTCAAGGCTCGGTCAGCTTTTCATCAGTCGAGCTGCAGGCCCTGCAGCAGGGCGCCTGGGTCGTCGTCGGTCAGCTTTCGGCCATCGTCAATGGCCAGACCTGGACGGCGAGCGGCAGTGTCGCGACCGGCGGACTCTCCGAAGGTTCTCACCAGGTCCGAGCGGTTGGGGTGACGTCGGGCGGCGCCGTCGTGACGCAGACCGCCATTTCGGTCTTGAACGTCGTCCACACCGCACCCACGGTGACCGGGCTCAGCTCGTCGATCTCGGGTGACAGTGTCCGCGTGAGCTGGACCGCAGTCGCGGGAGGAACGTATAACGTCTACCGCTCCATCGGCAGCGGTTACTCGCTTGCCGCCACCAGCCTCTCTGCCAGCTCGTTCCTGGACGCGTCGCTCGCCGGCGCGCAGTCGATCGCCTATGTGGTGACGCAGATCGACGTCTACGGCAACGAGAGTGCGTTCAGCGAGACGCAATGGATCACCACGCCGGCGGTCTGGAACCTGATGCCGCCTGACCTCACGATTCTGACTCCGAATGCCGCCGATCGGCCCGACCAGGCGATCGTGGACCTGGTCGCCCAGGTCTCGTCTCACCTTGGCATCGCCTCGGTCGACTTTTCGTTCGCGCCGATCGGAAGCAGCGATTGGACCGCAATCCCCAATGTGCTGCCGACCAAGCCCGCGACCCCGTCGGCTCCTGGCGGGCCAGTGGTCGGGGTGGCCGGCTTGATCGCATGGTCGACCTCGTTCAGCACCGCCGGCCTCGCCGCCGGCAAGTACGTCTGGAGAGTCACCGCGACCGATAACTCAGGTCGCACCGCGCAACAGTTCGACTCGTTCGCGGTTGGCGCGGTCGGCGCTCGCGGGCCGCCAACTCCCGGCTTCAATCTCAATTCCACAGCGACCTCTACCGGCGTTCAGCTGACCTGGACAGGGGCGGCCGGAGACCTATTCCAGGTTCGCCGGGCATATGGCTCCGGCTCGATCTTCTCTTCGTTGGGCACGACCAGCGCCACTAATTACGTCGACACCGCCGTGCTGCCCGGGAGCAGCTACCAGTACCAGGTGGTGCGGCTGAGCCCGTCGATCGCCTTCACCGCGATCCAGAACGCGACCGCGGTCTCCTCCTTCAACTCGAGCGGCAAGGCGACCTCATCCGACGGCAACCTGGCGGTCGGCGTCCAGGCCGCGACCAGCGAGAGGCTCGCCGTCGGCGTCACCCCCGAAACAGCGCCGCCCGCCATGGGAACTGGCATGACCGCATTCGGGCCGGTCTACGACGTGAACGCCACCAGCCTCGCCAGCGGCGCGCCGGTGCACCGGCTCGACCAGCCCGCGACCCTCGCTTTTGCACTCCCGGCCGGAACGACCCAGGCGCAGGCGCAGGCGATGTCGGTATTCCATTGGGACGCGGCGAGCCAGACCTGGGTCCGCGAGCCGACCACGCTGGACTGGCCGAACCGGCAGCTGATCGCGACGGTCAACCACTTCAGCTTCTTCACTCTCGG
The DNA here is from genome assembly GCA_036393875.1 of Candidatus Dormiibacterota bacterium. Taxonomy (GTDB): domain Bacteria; phylum Chloroflexota; class Dormibacteria; order Dormibacterales; family Dormibacteraceae; genus UBA10449. The sequence goes on along the minus strand of DASWGF010000091.1, from coordinate 30,289 downwards.
CGCGACGTGCGACGGGGTCTTGAACTATCTGTGCTGGACCAATGCGGCGGCCGCAGTCATCAGCCTCAAAGAGCCAACGGGCGTCGCGACGCTGCATGTGAGCGACGGCGGCGGCACGGGACTGGCATTCTTCTACACGCTCCCGCTGATTGGCACCATCGCTTCCGGGTCGATCGCGACAGCGCGGTCGGCCATGACCTCGCTGATCATCAACGCCGGCAAGTCGAATGTGGAGATCAGCGGGACGCTCGACTCCTTGGCGGCCCCAGTAGAGGTGGACGGCTCATCGATCAAGCTCGACTCTGCCGCCAAGCTCACCACCACCAGCACCATCAACCTCAACGCGACCTACCAGAGCAACGGGCACAGCCTCCTGGGCATCACGACCACCTTGCTGGGGGTCAACGCTGGCATCGAGCTGGACGGAGCCACCCTCAGCGGCTCGTCGATCGACCTCGAGGCATTCGCTGGAACGTTGAGCACCACCGTGACCCCGGGCGGCGACAGCCTGGCTTTGGGCACGCTCCACGTCGCGTCGACGTTTGGTTTCGACGACACCGGCACGTTCAGCGTCGACGGGGGCTCGGGCCCGTGCAGCTACAGCAGCAAGACCGACACGTCGTTCACCTCGATCACCGTCTGCACCGGCACGCCGGCCAACGGCGCCGCCGTCACGACTGGCATCGCCGAGACCGGAAGCGGAACCGGCATCAACCATGCCGGGCTGCAGCTCATCTACCAGGGCACGATCAACGTCCACGGCGCCTCGACGATCACCGCGACGGGTGGCGACGTGAAGATCGCGAGCGTCGCGAACGTCCTCGCCTCCGCCAACGCGGCCGGTGGCGCCGACCTGGGTGCTTGGTCGTCGGGCTTCCCCTACACGAAGGGCGACATCGTCACCTTCAACAACAAGCGCTACGCCGCCCTGAACAACGTGACGAGCACGACCAACCCGGCGTCCGACACCACGAACTGGAAAGACGCCAAGGCCAGTGACTCCTCCGTGACGGTTGCCCAGGTGCTGGCCAACGCGGTGAGCCAGCTCTCTGGCACGAGCGCCATCACCGCGACCGGCAACGTCTCGATCACCTCCAACGTCAAGACCAACATCTCCTCCAAGGCCGACTCCACCGGCGCCGGTTCGGGCGCAGGCATCGCAGTGGCGGTGCTCACGACGGACTCCGAGGCATTCGTCGACAGCGCCGCGGCGACCCCAATCACATCGGCCAACCTGACCATCTCGGCCGACACCAGCAACACCGCACCCACCACCGCCAAGGAAAGCCCGGGCGCCGCGACCGGGAACGACTCGGGCCAGGACGCGAACAGCAACAGCTCTCGGCTCGACTCCAGCCAGCCAGGCTTCAAGGACACTTCCGCGAGCCAGGCGGACGGCAAGTCCAAGACAGGCGAAGGGAGCCAGGGTCTCGCCGGCGCGCTGGCCGTGACGGTGGTGGTCGAGACGACCAAGGCCTACATCGCGCCGGCCAGCGGATCGGTCGCCATCAACGCGACTGGATCGCAGAAGATCCACGCCGGGGCCACCAACAACACGTCCGCGATCGCGGACGCCGGGAACGTGCAGTTCACGCCCGACGTCCCGACGTTCACCGCCCCCGCCGTGACCGGCGGATTCCTGACAGGCGGTACGACCTACTACTACCGGATCACGGCGCTGACGACCGGCGACAACAGCACCACCGTCAGCGGCGCTGTGCCAAACCTCTCGGGCGGAACCCTCAACGTCGTGTCGACGGGCGGTTTCGACCCGAGCGGCGTATTGACCGTCGGCGTCCTCAGCGCCACATGCTCCTACACGATCACGTCGCTGACCGCGTTCCACGTCACCGGATGCGCCGGCGTTCCGACGGGCGGCGCCGCGGTCACCAGCGCGAACGAGAGCCTGCCCGGCCCCGAGGGTTCCTACAAGGTGCCCGGCACCGCGGCCATCAACCAGATCACGGTCAACTGGACCGCGGTCGTCAACGCGATCGGGTACCGGATCTACCGCAGCACCGCCGCGGGGAAGGAGTTCCTGCTGGACGCGGTCCTCGGCGGAACGATCTACCACGACAACACGGTCATGACGGATCCGACCACGGGTGACCTACCGAGCACCGATGCGAAGTCGGGCTTCGCCATCGCGGTCGCCGTCAACGTCGCGGTCGTCGACACCCACGCCTACCTCGGCGGCAACACGACCCTGACCGCGCCAGGCGGTGTGACCTTGGAAGCCCTGGGCCCCGGTGCCTCCAGCTTCACCACGCATTCGACCTCCGGCGCAGGTGGCAGCAGCGTCGGCGTCGCGGGCTCGATCGCGGTCAACGTCATCACGACGCACACAACCGCCGACGTCGAGACGCCCACGCCGGTCACTTACACCGGCGGCGATCTGACCCTGACGACGACCTCAAACCAGGCGAGCAACGCGACGGCCGACGCCAAGCAGGCGAGCGACGGGAGCGCAAGCGGCATCGGCGCCTCGGTGGCCGTCAACGTCGTCAACGACACGACGAAGTCGGGCCTGGCCGATCTGTCGCAGCTCACCGGCGCTCACAACCTGGCCGTCAACGCGACGGCGGCGGACTCGATGACGACCAAAGCAGACGGCGGCGCCTCCGCCGGTAGCGGCAGCCTCGCGCTCTCGGCGCAGGTCGCGATCGCCATCTCGAACGTCACGACGAGCGCCTCGATCGGGACCGGCCCCGACCTGACGCTCGGCGGGACGCTGACCGCTCACGCGAAGCAAAACGCGACGACCACGACGACCGCGAGCGGCTCGACGAAGGGAGGGACTGCCGGGATCGGCTTGTCGCTCGGTCTGCTGGTGGCGAATCACATCGTCAGCTCGCAGCTCAACCGCAACCTGGCCGGCGCCGGCGGCGCCGTCAGCTTCGCCGCCGACGGGGCGTCAGTCAATGACACGGAGTCGAACGCGAGCTCCGCCGGCGCGCCTGGAAAGAAAGACTCTGGCGACACCTCGACCGACAGCTCCAACAAGGACGTCAACGGCAAAGCCGACGACAACCTGAAGCTCGGCAACGACACGTCGAAATCCGCGGATAACAAGGATTCGGGCTCGTCGAGCACGCCCAAGGCGAAGAGCGGTGAAAACGGCGGCACGACCGTGACGGTCGCCGCCGCCGCCGCCATCGCCATCGTCACGGCGAAGGCGCTCGCCACGCTCGCCGACGGAATCTCGGTCACGACGGCCGGCACCCTCAGCCTCACCACCTCAGAGGACGTCGACTCTAAGGTCATCGCCAAGGGCAGCGCGACCAAGGCCAAGACGGCCAACATCGGGGTCGCGGCGGCCATCAACCTCGTGAAGGTCACCAACCAGGCGACCACCGGCACCGGGCCCGACCAGGGCATCTGGTCGTCCACACCCGGCAACTACAGCCAGGGCGACGTCGTCACCGACTCGGTCGACGGAAACAGGTACGCCGCCAAGAGCAACCTTGTGGCCGACGCGCTGGCGCCGCATTCCGACCCCACGAAATGGAGCAACGCCAACACGGTGGTCAACTCCACCGGCCTGACCCTGACCGCCGCCTTGAACAAGTCGGCTCAGAGCAAGGGCAGCTGGACATCCGGCACGAGCTACAGCAAGGGCGACGTGGTGACCGACAAGCTCGACGGGCACGTTTACGTCGCGAAGAACGCCGTCGCCAACGACGTGTTGGCTCCGCACCACGACCTGGCGAACTGGACGCTCGTCAACAACTGGCTGTCCGGCACCAGCTACAGCCAGGGCGACGCCGTCATCGACACATTCGACGGCAACAAGTACGCGGCGCTGAACGACGTCGCGACCGACATGGTGGCGCCGCACTCCGACGCCGCGAACTGGAAGGCGGTCAGCAGCGAACCCGACGGCAAGAGCACCCTTGACACCGAGGCGACCGCCGGCGGCGGAGCCGGCAAGGTCGGCATCGCGGGCTCGCTGGCACTGACCATCGCCGATTTCGAGACGAGCGCCTCGATCCGCGCCACGGGCACCGCCCACGACACGGTCGCGGGCGATGTCTCGCAGTCCGGCACCTCATCGGTGGACAGCACCGCGAAGGCGATGGCCAGCGACAAGGACGCCAGCACCGTCGGCATCGGCGCCGGCGCCGCCATCAACATCGTGCGCGACGCGACGAGCGCGTCGATCGACGACGGTGCGGACGTCAGAAGCGCCAAGAAGGTCACGCTGGCCGCGACCGGCACCGACTCGATGACGACCTACGCCGAGGCGGGCACCGCCGGCGCGGATGGCTCGACGCTCAGCCTGACAGCCGATGCGGCGATCGCCCTCCCGACCGTGATCACGACCGCGAGGATCGCCGGTGGCGCGTCGCAGTCGCTCACGACGAGCGACGCGATCAGCCTGAGCGCGACTCAGACCGCCAAGGCCACCACCACCGCGAAAGCAGACGCGGTCAGCGGCACCGTGGTGATCGGGCTGGCGCTCGCGCTCGCGATTCCGGACGACGAGGTGACCGCGACGGACTCCCGAACGCTCAACAGCACGAAGTCGGTCAGCTTCTCGGCCACCGGCTCATCCACCACCGTGACGGAGGCCGACGCCAGCGCCACCGGCGCCAAGGGCAAGGACACCACCTCAACCACCGACAGCGCGCACGACAGCTCCGGCAAGGATGTCAACGGCAAGGCCGACGACCAGGTCAAGAACGCAAACACCGAAAGCAAGGACGGCACGGGCAAGACCTCGAGCACCACCGACACGAGCAAGGCCAAGGCCGACACCGCGGACAGCAACGGCAATACCGACTCGAGCAAGGATTCGAACACGGTCACCGTGGCGGGCGCCGCCGCGATCAACATCGTGACCTCCATCACCCAGGCATCGCTTGCGGACGGCTCCAACGTCACGGCGGCGGGCGGGGCGCTCACCCTCAAGACGCGGGCGAACACCGACGCCAGCGCCAATGGAAGCGGCAAGGCCGCCGAGGCTGGATCCGTCGGGATCGGCGTCGGCGTGTCGGTGAACAAGGTCGACATCACCAACATGGCGACGACAGGCAACGCAGTCGTCAGCGCCAAGGGCCTCGACATCGAAGTTGGAATGCTGGTCAACGGCCAGGACCGCATCCAGCGCTTCGACGGGACCGACTGGAAGACGATCGACACCGGGGAGACGTTCCCCGAGTCGCCATCGAAGGACGACCTCTTCCAGCTCACCAAAGCCACGCCCGCAACGACGACGGTCGATGGCGCGACGCAGAACCTGGGCGGCCTCACGCTCAAGGTCAAGTCGACTGCCGGCTTCGGCGCGGCCGCCACGACCGGCACGCTCAAGATCGACGGCATCGACAAGGAGTGCAACTACACCGTCACCGACTCGACCCACTTCGCGATCGCGGGCGACTGCACGACCTCGACCGTGAAGCCCGACGACAAGGCGACCGTCACGATGACGACCGGGACGTTCGTAGGCGGGGCCGGCCAGGACCTCGCCGGTGGGACCCTGACCGTCACCTCCACGTCGGGCTTCGAGCCGAGCGGGTCGCTGACCGCCGCCGGCGGCACCGGCACCTGCACCTACGTCGTCGCCGACGGGACCCACTTCGGCGTCAGCGGCTGCACCGGCACGCCGAAGGATGGCGCAGCCGTCACGCGGGTCACCAAGCTGCCAGGCGTCTACAAGTGGAACGACTCGACGTCGAACTGGGACTTCCAGATCGCCGGCATCGCGACCGGGTCGACGCTGCCCGTCAGCCCCGCGACCGGCGACTATTTCCAGCTGCTGAAGGCGTCGAACGCGACGACCGCGGTAGTTGGGGCGCAAGACCTCACCGTCGGGACGCTCCTGGTCAACTCGACCGCCGGCTTCAACGCGGGCGGCGGCACGTTCAAGGTCGACGGTCTGGGCGTCACCTGCACGTACGGCGGCACGACGCCGACGACGTTCACCTTCGTCGGCGGGTGCGTCGGCACGGCCGACGACAAGGCCACCATCACGTCGGCCGCCACCACGCCGGAGTTCGCCGCGGGCATCTACAAGTGGAACGGCAGCAGCTGGGTCTCGCAAGGCGACGGCGTGACCTTCCCGCCGAGCCCAGCTGAAGGCAATTACTACCGCCTCGCCGAGCACGACATCAGCGCCGAAGCCACATCGGGCGCGGGTGGTGACAAGAGCACGGTCAGCATCGCCGGCGCGCTCGCGTTGAACATCGTCTCGGACCACACCGAGGCGATCGTTTCCTCCGGCGCGAACGTGACGGCCACGGGCGGCGACGTCACGTTGAGTGCGCAAGGCAACGAGGAGGACAGCGCGAAGGCCGACTCTGACGCGAAGAGCGGCAAGGTCGGCATCGGCGCCTCGGCCGCGATCCAGGTGCTCACCGACAACGTCGTCCGCGCGGCGATCGAGAACGGCGCCGTCTTCGTCGGCGGCAACAAGCTAACGCTCTCGGCCGCCTTCCACCACGACATCGGCACGGAGGACAAGGCCGGGTCGGAGGGCGGGACGCTCGGGCTCAGCCCGTCCCTCTCCCTCGCGATCGTCACCGACACGGTCTCCGCCTACATCGGCACCGGCGCTCTGCTGACCGTCACCGGCGACGCCACCATCCAGGCGCAGGACGAGACCAGCTCGAGCGCCGAGTCGAACGGGGCAGCCGGAGGCAAGAACGTCGCGATCGGCGCCGCGGTCTCGATCAACGTCATCAAGACCACGTCGACCGCCGATCTCGAGCGCAGCCTCACCGCCGCGTCGCTGGCTGTGAGCGCGTCGACCGACGCTTCGAGCGAGGCCAAGGCAGAAGCCAGCTCGAAGGGCGAGAGCGACTCGGGCGACAGCTCCGGCAAGCAGACGAACAGCCAGGTCGATGGCAACCCGAACACGAAGGGCAAGACAGACACGGACACCAAGGGCAACTCGACGCCCCAGGCGACGGATTCGACCAAGACGGGTAACGACACGTCGAGCAGCGACTCGGGGAATGACAGCGGCGGCGTGAACATCGCCGCGGCGGTCGGCCTCAACTGGGCACAGCACACCACGGCAGCCACGATCGGGAACGGCACGAACACCCCGATCGTGACGGTGACCGGCGCCGTCAAGGTCAGCAGCGAGAACAAGATCGGTGCCAACGCGAAGGCGCTCGGCCTGAGCACGAACCTCGAGTCGGACGTCGCCATCGCGGCCGCGGTCGGGCTGAATGTCGAGAGCATCACCAACTCGGCTTCGATCGGGGCCGGCTCGACGGTCACCGGCGCCGGCATCACGGTCGAAGCGGTGACGCCCGACACCAAGGAGAACGACTTCGTGGTCTGGGGCCTGGCGGGAGCCGGTGGCAAGGCGGACGCGAGCGTCGCGGCCTCAGCCGGAATCCAGGTCCTGAGCTTCCACACCACGGCGTCCATCGGCCAGGGCTCGACCGTGAGCTCGACCGATACGCTGGACCTCAAGGCCACCGCGCCGATGGGTCTGCAGAACATCGCCGTCGCCGGAGGTCTGTCGACCGAAGGCACCGCGGTTGGCGGCGCGATCATCGTCAACATCCTCAACGACCTCTTGACGCAGGCCTTCATCGACTCGGGCGTCGCGGTCACCCACGTCGACGCGGCCAAAGCGATGACTATCAGCGCGACCTCGTCGCTGAAGCCGATCGTGCCCGATCCCAAGATCACGAAGATCACCTTCCCGGCCGTCTCGAACGTCGCGGTTGGCGGCAGCGCCGGCGGCGGCGATGCCGCGGTCACCGGGTCGGTCATCGTCGACGTCTTCTCGATCACGACGCAGGCGTTCATCGCCGGCGGGGCGCAGATCAACCAGATCACCCACGGCGGTGGCGACCAGACGATCTCCGTCACCGCGCAGGACGACACGCACCTGGTCAACGTCGCCGGCGCGCTCGCACTGAGCGAGGGCGATGCGGGCGTCGCGATCGGGTTGATCGTCGATGTGATCAGCAAGGACGTCGTCGCCTACATCGGCGCCTCGGCGAACGTCTACGCGGGCGGCAACATCTCCGTCAAGGCGAGCTCGAGCATGGCCCTCTTCGAGCTCGCGATCGACGCAGGCGCTTCGGAGTCGGCGGGCGTCGCGGGTTCTGTGATCGTGGTCGTCCTCAACCAGGGCGGCCCGCACTCGACACGCGCATACATCGACGGCGGCGCGTTCGTCCACTCGCTGATGGGCGTGGACGTCGAGGCCGCCGACAACCCGGACGGCACCAAGAAGATCGAGATGTACGCGGGCCAGGTCTCGATCGGCGAGACCGCCGGCGTCGGCGCGGCGGCCACGATACTCGTCCGTAACAGCACCGTCGACGCGGCGGTACACAGCGGCGCGCACGTCGATGCTGACGGCGGCACCGGCCTCACGGTCAAGGCGAACCAGTCCGGCAACGTCACGCTGCTTGCGGTGGGCGGTTCCGGCGGCGAGACCGCGGGCGTGGCCGGCTCGGTCACGGTCGACGTGTTCACCGACGTCACCAAGGCGCATGTCGACTCTGGTGTCATCGTCGGCGACGCCCCGAGCGCCGGTCTCACGATCAGCGCCACCGATACGACCTCGATCCTCGCCATCGCCGGGGCGCTGTCCGTCGGTGGGACCGCCGGAGTGGGCGCGGGCATCGACGTCGAGGTCGTGAACAAGGACACCGAGGCCTCGTTCGCCGGGAACGCAAAGCTCAGCTCGCTCGCCGACGCCGCCGTGACGTCGACCTCGAACGAGACGCTGGTCTCGATCGCGGTCGGCGGCAGCTTCGGCGGCACCGCGGCGGTGAGCGTGAACGTCTCCGTCCCCGTCTTCTCGGTGACAACCCTGGCCTTCGTCGCCGGCGGGGCGTATCTGGACGCAGGCGGCAGCGTGAAGGTTGCGGCGGAGGAGTCGCTGAAGCTGGATGCCATCGGCGGCAATATCTCGGCGGCCGGCTCGGCGGCAGTCGGCGCCGCGGCAGCGGTCGAGGTCGTGACCAAAGAGACCCACGCCTACATCGGCGATGGCGCCCATGTGAACGGGCACGGCGGCGACACCATCACCGTCAAGAGCGGCAACTTCGGCGTCACGACCGTCGATACCCGCTTCGACCCGCGCGCGGCAGTTGACCCCACCACGGACGAGATCAACCTTGGCTACACGCACAACTTCAAGACCGGCCAGGAGGTCGTCTACGACGCCGGCGGCGGGACCGTGACCCCGGGCCTGGTCGACGGCAACACCTACTACGTGATCGTCGTCGACTCGTCGACGGTCAAGCTCGCGGACAGCTACTGCCACGCGGTCGGATTCGCCGGCGACAGCAAGTGCACCTTCGACCCGACCCCCGGTGACCTGAACACCGCGGACGACCACACGCACATCAACCAGCAGGTGCTCGACCTGACGCCGCTGGCGGCGCCGCCGGTTCAATACGGCGAGAACCAGCGGCTCGTGCCCACCAACCAGGCCGGCGTGCGCAAGGACAGCTCGCCGCGCTTCAACCCGACGAGTGATCGCTCGGGCAGCGACCTGCTTCTGCCTTACGATGCGACGTCGCTGGTCACAGGGGACAAGGTCGTATACAGCGCCGGTGGCGGCGCCCCGATCGGCGGCCTGGTCGACGGCCAGACGTACTACGTGATCCAGTCCGGGACGCCGAACGACATCCAGCTCGCCGACAGCCGCTGTCACGCGGTCGGCTGGGCTTCCGACCACAGCTGCGTCGAGGCGGACGGTGTCACCCACATCAACCAGACACCTGTCACGCTGACGAGCAACGGCTCAGGCAGGTCGCACAGCGTCGTCGCGAACGGTACAGCCCCCTCTGGCGACGCCGGCGAGATGGGGCCACGCACGATCCAGCCCCAGGACGACCCGACGCCCTTCAGCGGTGTTGCGGTGACGGCGACGAACAGTGACGACATTGCCGCGGTCGGCGTGAGCGCCGGATTCTCGGGCACGGCTGCAGTTAACCTCTCCGGCGCCGTCGCGGTCGTGACCGCGAACACCTCGGCATACATCGGCAAGAACGCGATGGTCAACTGCGGCCTGGACTGCACCACCAACCCAGGCGCCGGCGCGAACTCGGTGCGCGTGTCGGCGGGCAACGAGTTCCACGAGATCGGCATCGCCGCCACACTGGCTATCGGCGGCACCGCCGGCGTCGGTGTCGGCGTCGGGGTGCACCTGATCACGCTGAACACCGATGCCTTCATCGACAACAGCGCGCAGGTGAATGCCAGGGGCGACATCGCCGTGGTCGCCAGCGGCAAGGCCTCGATCATCTCGATCGTCGCCGGCGTGAGCGGCGGTGAGGTCGGCGTCGCCGGCACCGCGGGAGTGACCATCCTGCACGAGCACACCTTCGCGAGCACCGGCACCGGCGTCGTGGCCTCGGCGGGCAACAACGTCCTGCTGACCGCGAAGGACGACACGAAGCTCCTGCTGATCACCGCGAGCCTGGCCGGCGGCTTCGTAGGAGTCGGCGTCGCGGTAGGTGTGGCGACGCTGGACAAGGACACGGAGGCCGTCGTCGGCTCGGGCAGCCACCTGACCGCGCACGCGGGCAGCACAGCGCTCACCGGCATCTACGACGGCAACTTCACCGGCTCCGGCGATTTCGAGACGTTCACGTTCCACGGTGTGGCGGTCGAGGCGGCGTCGAGCGAGGACGTCTTCGGCCTGTCGGCCAGCGCCGGCGGTGGATTCGTCGGGGTGGCGGGCGGCGTCGGCGTAACCCTGATGCACGTCCTGACCCAGGCCTACGTCGTGGGTGGCTCGACGCTCGACTCGGATGCCTCGGTCAACGTCTCCGCGGTCGACCACTTCAAGTCGCTCACCGTGGCGGGCGGAATCGGCGGTGGCTTCGTCGGTGTCGCCGGCGGCGTCGACATCGGCACCGCGAACTCGAGCGTCGCCGCCGTGGTCGGAGTGGGCTCGACGGTGAATGCGGCCGCCAACGTAGGCGTGAACGCGCTGTCGCGCAAGGACATCTCCTCGTACGCGGTCAGCATCGGTGGCGGCTTCGTCGGCGTCGCAGGCTCGGTTTCGGTCTGGACCGTCGGCATGCAGCCGGTGACGACCTACAACGACGCCGCGGGCGGCCCCGACAAGGGCGATTGGGCGCTCCACGGCAAGTACAACAAGGGAGACGTCGTTACCGACCCCAACGACCACAAGCGGTACGCGGCGAAGAGCGACCTCCCGAATGACCTGACCTCACCGAGTTCCGACTCCGGGAACTGGGAAGGCGACACCAACTCGCTACAGGGTGCGCCATCACCGGGCCCGGACCGGGGCCTGTGGCAGGCCAGCCACGCGTACGCGCAGGGAGACGTCGTCGAGGACAAGGATGCGCCGGCCGATCCGGCCAACCTCCAGCACTACCGGGCGAAGGTCAACAACCCCAACACCTCTACGCACCCTCGTGACAACTCAGCCGAGTGGGAGACCGTGAGCACCGGCGGCAGCGCGCAGGGCAGCGCGGACGAGGTCGCGTCTGGCAACGACGACTCCGGCGGCGCACCGGGCTACAAGAACGTGCTCAGCGGAACCAGCGCCCCGGCGCCGAACGCCTGGGTCTCCGGCCACGCCTATGTGTCAGGCGACAAGGTCCTGTTCAACGGCCATCACTACAAGGCCAAGCACACGATCGTCAGCACCACGATCGACCCGGCGACGAACACCTCCGAGTGGTTCTTCGACGACGGCGAGTACTCGACCAACGGGCGGATCTCCGACGACACCGCCGGGAGCAAGTCGGCGATCGGCTCTCACGCTCCGGGCACTACCGTCGCGAGCAGCGCTCTGCACACGACGGTCCCGGCGGGCACCTCCGCGCAGCTCAACGGCACGATCCACGCCGGTCACAGCGTCAGCGTCATCGCCGGGGACAACCTCTCGGTCACCGCCCTCGCGGGTGCGGTCGCAGGCGGGCTGGTGGGCATCGGCGCCGCCATCGAGATCCTCAACGTCAAGAGCGCGACCGAGGCGAAGGTCGGCGCCGGCACGCAGATCACCGCCGGCAATGGCGGCGGCGACAACGTGACGGTGCACGCCGGGATGGACGAGACGGTCAACGCGATCGCCTTCACCGGCACCGGCGGCTTCGTCTCCGTCGGCGCGCAGGTCGCCGTGCTGAATGACCAGGGCACCCAGAACGCCCACATCGACGACGGCGCGGCCATTCACCAGGCCGGCGGCGGCGTCGACGTGACCACCCACTCGCAGCGCAACATCAACAACTTCGCGATCGGCGTTGGGACCGGGGCGGGCGCGATCGGCGCGGCCGTCGGGACGAACAGCGTCACCGGCAACGCTTCCGCCGCCGTGCTCAATGTCCTGGTCGGCGATGTCAACCCGATCGGCTACCTGAACGTGGCGCTCGATGATCACCTGACGGCGGCGACGCTGGCGATCTCGGTCCAGGGTGGCATCGGCGCCGGGCTCGCGGGCGCGATCGCCTTTGCGGATCTCGGCGGAACGGCGGCCGCCTCGTCGGGCGCGCACGGAAGGGTGGGAGGCGGCGGGGTGTCGGTGACTGCCGTCGGCACCGCCGACGCGCAAGCCAACACCATCAACGTCGCCACGGGCGCCCTGGCGGTGGGCGTGACGGTCGCGCACGCGAAGAACGCACGCAGCGCGGAGGCCACCCTGAGCTCGAGCTCCAACATCGATACGACGGGCTCGGTCCTGGTCAGGGCGACCGGTACGCATACCGCTGAGGCGACGGCTCCCGGCGGTTCGGCGGGCGGGGTCACCATCGCCATCCTCATCCCGATCGCGATCGTCGCGGGGCACACGCGCGCCGAGGTCGACGGTACGATCTCGAGCTCGACCGGGGTCACGATCCAGTCGATCGGCGAAAACGTCGCCACGGCCACCGTGATGGTGATTGGCGTGTCCGTGGTCGGGCTGACCGGCGCGGTCGCGGACGCCGAGATGAACCAGGACGTCGAGGCGTTCATCGGCTCCTCCGGTTCGGTCGCATCGTCGGGCGTCGTCAAGGTCGAGGCGAAGCTGAAGGGCAAGCAGAACAACGCCGATGCCGAAGCCACCGCGGGCTCGTTCGGTGGGATTGCCTCACTTTCGATCATGGGCGCGATCGCGAACCTCACCGGGAACGTTCGCGCCGAGGTCGACGGCTCGATCACGTCGGCTTCCGAGATCGACATCTTCGGTACCGGCAACTTCACGTCGAAGGCGCACACCTCGATCTTCTCGATCGGCTCCTTCAACGCATCAGGCTCCGGCACCCTGGCGGAGATCGACGGCAACACCGAGGCGAACGTCGGCACGACGGGTTCGCTCACATGCTCCTGCGCGGTCGACGTCAAGGCTGAGAACAGCGATACGGCGACCGCTGACTCCGACGTCGGTGGCGGGGGCCTGGTCTCCATCACGGTGTCGATGCCGACGGCCAAGATCGTTGGCGGCACGCGCGCACAGGTGAACGGCACCGTCGCGACGTCCAGCCTGACGGTCGAAGCGCATGCGCCGTATCTGGCGACCGCGACCTCCAAACCGATCAGCATCGGGCTCTTCGGAAGCGTTGTCGGCGTCAAGTCCGACGCCGAGATCACAGGCGTCGTCGAGGCGCTGATCGGCGAGCGAGCGGAAAACGCCGCCACGCTTCACGTGCCGTCGGTCAACGTCGGCAGTGGGCTCGTGAAGGTGAGGGCCGGCTCGACGATGACGGCGACTGCGGTCGGCGACTCGGTCAATGCAGGCGGGATTGTGAGCGCGTCGATCATCCTTCCGACCGCCAAGGTCGACGGCAAGACGCGTGCCTATGTCCGTGACGGCGTCAACATGCACGCCGGCTCGCTGACCATCCTGGCGACCGATCAAACCGATACGGGCCCCGTCGTCTACACGGCGACCTCTACGTCCCACGTCCTCGGCATCGGCGCCCTCAGCGGCGCCGGGGTCAAGGCGGACGCGACCATCTCCGGGACGGTGGAGGCGTTCGCGGGGGCGCCTGCAGGCATGGCCGCCGGCGGCGCGCCCGGGCAGGCGCTGCACGTCAGCGGCGGCGCCACCACAGTGACCGCCCTGTCGCAGATGCACACCACCGCGACCGCGGACGGCACGAGCGCCGGCGCGATCGCCGCCAATGTGATGATTCCGACCTCGACGGTGGGTGGCATCACACGCGCATTTGCCGGTGAGGGCGCCAACATCACCGACGGCACGACGCTGACCGTGACCGCCAATGCCATCGAGATGAAGGCGGAAGCGACGACTGTGGCCATCTCGGTCGGCGGCTTCGGCGGCGAAGGCGTGGACGCGCACGCGAACGTCAGCGGCACCGTCGACGCGCACATCGGCGCGGCGGCCGGCGCCACGCCGAGCACGACTCCAGGCACCATCTCGCTGTCAGGTGTTGCCGACGTCGAGGCGCACTCGGTGATGAAGGCCATAGCGACAGCCAACGGTGGCGGCGGCGGCGGGGCGAACGTGGCGATCATGCTCCCGACCGCGAACGTGAGCGGTACCACTCGTGCCTACGCTGGCGAAGGCACGAACCTCACGTCCGGTGGCCTCATCGTCAACGCCCAGGCGCCGACCATGGAGGCGACCGCGACGTCCAAGGCCGTCGGCATCGGCTTGTTTGGCTCTGTCGAAGGCATCAGGTCGGACGCCGAGGTGACGGGGACGATCGAGGCCTTCATCGGGGCCCAGGCGGCGAACTCGGTGAACACCCCCGCAGGCACCATCAACGTCGGCGTCTACGCCGTCACGGTGACCGCCGGCGGCTTCATGCACGCCTTCGCGAAGTCCGACGGTCTGGGCGCGGGCGCCCTTGCGATCGCGATCATGCTGCCGACCGCCCACGTCTCGGGCACCACCGCGGCGTACGTCCGCGAGGGCATCAACGTCACCGCCGCCAGCCTGACCGTGCAGGCCGGGACCACGAGCGGTCGGGTCGAGTACAAGGCCGAGGCGACCACCCACGTGGTCGAGATCGGAATCGTCGGCAGCGGCGCCGGCGCCAATTCCGTGGCGACGATCGACGGCGTCGTCGAGTCCTATGTGGGAGCGCCCGCGGGCGCGACGCCTGGCGGAGACTCGACTGCGAAGCTCACGATCAGCGGCGCGGTCGAGGTCGACGCTGCCTCGAAGATGACGACGATCGCCACCGCTGACGGCACGGACGCGGCCGCGGGCATCTCGGTGACCGTGATGGTCCCGCATGCGAACACGGGCGGCACGACGCGGGCCTACATCGGCCAGGGCGCGAACATCGATCCGAGCGGGCTCACATTGAACGCGGACGGTCTCTACGCAGCGTCGGCCACCACCGTCGCGGTCGGAATCTCCGGGCTGGCTTCAGGCACGGGCGCCAACGCCAACGCCGAGGTGACCGGCATCGTCGACGCCCACATCGGCGCGGCGGCCGGGACCACCCCGTCCGGGACGCTGGCCAGGGTCGACGTCGGCTCGAGCTCGATCACGATCGGCGCCAACTCGTCTATGACTGCGACCGCCAGGGCCAACGGAATGGGCGCGTCGGTCGGCCTGACGATCTCGTTCATGCTGCCGACCGCGACGGTCAGCGGCGTCACGCGCGCCTACGTCGGCGAGGGCGCCGATGTCAAGGCCGGCACCGTCTCACTCAATGCGACCGCTCCGACGATGTTCGCGGACTCGCAGACGAGCGCCGTGAGCATCGGTGGCCTCGCGAGCATCGCCGGTCTCAAGTCGGATGCCAAGGTGACGGGAATCTCTGAGGCATATATCGGCGCCCAGGCGGCCAACTCAGAGAACAACGTGACGACCTCGGTCGATGTGGGGACCGGCGGGACGATCAACGTCACGGCAGGCGGCTTCATGCACGCGAAGGCGGTGGCCGACGGCACGGGCGGCGGCGCGGTCGACGTGCACATCATGCTGCCCACAGCTGAGGTCGACGGGACCACGAGCGCTTACGTGCGCGAGGGCGTCAAGATCAACGCCGGCTCCCTCAACGTGCACGCCGGGACGACGAGCGGCCGCGTCGCCTACACGGCCGAGGCCCTGTCGACCGTCCTGGAGATCTCGATCGGAGGCGGCGCCGGCACCAGCGCGGTGGCGACGGTCACGGGCACCGTGCAGTCCTTCCTGGGTGCTCCCAACGGCGTCACGCGAGGTGGCGACTCCACCGCGAAGATCAAGACCACAGGCACGATCGATGTCCAGGCCGCGTCGGACATGTACTCGCACGCGGTCGCCGACGGCACCGCCGGTGGCGGCATCGCGGTCACCGTGATGATCCCGGACGCGGAGGCCAACGGAAAGACGCTCGCCTACGCGGGCGACGGCACCAATGTCGACGCCGGCGCGCTGAACATCACCGCCGACGGAAAGGTGAAAGGCGAGGCATCGAACGTATCGCTGACCGTCGGCGCGCTCGGCGGGCAGGGCTCCATCCCAACCGCCAACGTCGGCAGCGCGACGGACGCCTACGTCGGCAAGAACGCCGACGCGAGCCTGAACATGGTCAAGGTCAAGATCGGTGTCAAGGGTCCGATCACGCTGAACGCCACCTCCGACAACACCGCCAGCGCACACACGGATGGCGGCTCGGGCGGCCTGGCGACGATCGGGGTCATGTTCCCGACGTCTGACGTCAAGGGCCACACGCGCGTTTACGTCGGACCTGAGACGGAGCTGGGTGGCGACTCACTGGCGGGGACCGCGACCTCGACGTCGAACGCCGCGGCGCAGTCCAAGACGACTGCCATCGCCGTCTTCGACGCCACGATCGTCAAGGCGGGCGCGGATGCCCACCACGACACGTCTGCCTTCATCGGCAACAAGTCGAAGGTCACGCTGACCGGCGGAGCCTCGCTCACCGCCAACGCGACCACGACGGCAACGACAACCGCCCTGGGCGTGTCCGCCAGCCTCCTCCATGTCGGCCTGTACTTCCTGAACTCCCAGACGCACACCCAGACCTTCGCGTTCGTCGGCGAGGGGACCACGTTCAGCGGCACGGGTCTCTCGCTGACCGCGACCGGCACCAGCACGCCGGTGATCGTCTACGACACCACGAGCCTCGCGCTGCTGGGCGGCGCCAGCGGCTCGACCCTCGACGCTGAAGACCACAGCACAGTGCTGGCTTACGTCGGGCCGGAATCCAGCTCTCTGAAGACGACGGTGACGACGAGCAGCGTCTCCGGCGTGCAGGCGAGCGCCACGGTGAACTCGACTGTCGCACCGGTCGCCCACATGCTGGGCCTCGGGCTGTTTACCAGCGTCAACATCAACTTCACCACCGCCACGTCCAATGCAACCGCCAAAGCTTTCGTCGGCAATGACGTCGAGATCGACGCCAACAGCTCTGGCAACATCTTTTTCGACGCCACCACCAACTCGACCGCGCGCGCCAAGGCCGAGGGCTTCAGCGGCAGCTTCGGCTTCTCGGTCGCGGGCGCCTTCGCCCACGCGAACTCGACCGCCACTGCGATCGCCAAGGCGTTCGGCGGCTCGATCAATGGCGGCAGCATCCGGTTCCGCGCCCAGCTGAACCCCGGCGGTACCAACGCGAACTGCGACACGGGCTCGGGCGGCGCATTCGATTGCGTGACGATCGGCAGCGCGGGCCTGATCGCCGGCGCCGGCGGCCAGGCCAACGCGACTGTCCACGAGAACGTCGAGGCGGCCATCGCGGCCGGTACCACCGTCAGCGCCACAGGCACCGTCCTGGTTCGGGCGACCAGTGACTCATTTGCGCTCGCCGACGACCGCGGGTCAGCCGGCGGCCTCATCGGCGTGGGCGCAAGCCAGGCCTATTCGTCGCTGACCGGCACCGTCACCGCCCATGTCGACAGCAACATCGGCAATGCGTCCACCCAGGGCGCGGCGAACCTGAACATCGAGTCCTCCTCGGTTGACGCCGGGCTGGCCCGCGCCCAGGGGGTGACCGGCGGCATCGTCGACGCCAGCGTCAACGACGCCAAGGTGACGGTGACGCCGACCGTCGAGTCTTACATCGCCGGCAACGCGACGGTGAACGTTTCGAACAACATCACCATCGACGCGACCGCGCGGCCCGAGGGCGACGCCTCCACCAAGGGCACCGGCATCGGCGGCGCCCACTTCAGCGGATCGTTCTCCAAGGCGGTCATCTCGCCGACGGTCACCGCGGACATCAGGAGCGGATCGAAGATCACCGCGGGCGGCACGATCTCCGTCTCGGCGACTGGGACGCCGCAATCGACGGCGGTGCCCGACTACGTGATCCAGTCGATCGACGGCAACAAGCTGCAGGTCAACAGTCACGGCCTCGCGACGGGCGACACGGTCGAGTACGACAACAACGGAGTCGGGCAGCCGGTGATCAGCGGGCTGACGGGCATGTTCCTCGACAACGACCCGAACTTCACCGGCGGCACGATTACCGTCCGCCGCCAGTACAACGTGCTCGACGTGATCAGCGGCGGGGTCGTCGATCCCAACTTCATCAAGTTCGGCTCACAGTTCAACGGCCAGGCGTGCGGCGGCGTGAACTCTTGCATCGACTCGTCGCCCGACACGATCCTGTTCGCGTCCGGGCACAACTTCACGACCGGCGATCAGGTCAATTACGATCCGGCCTTCGGCACAGTGTCGACGGTCGGCGGGCTGACCAGCAGCACGGTGTATTACGTGATCGTCGTCAACGACCGCACCATCAGGCTGGTCCAGACGCAGAACCCGACCGACAGCGACTTCGTCAAGAGGTTCTCGGCCGCCAGCCTCGGTGGGGACAACCAGACGTTCACGATCTCCGGACTGGGTGCCTCCGCCCACCCGTTCACGAACGGCGAGGCCGTCACCTACCACGCCCCTGCGCCGGCGACCTTCCAGAACGGCCAGGTGAACGTCAACGGCGGCACGCACATCGTGGGCGGCGTTACCGTCGCGGACGTCACCGACAACCCCGGCGCCAACAACATCATGTTGCTCAACCCCCTGACCGGGCAGCCTACCGATTGGCCGTTCGCGGACAACCAGCTCGTGATCTACAACGACTACTCCACGGCGCCTGGATCCGGGGCAGTCGACATCGGCGGCCTGACGCCAGGCTTCTCGTACCGGATCTCCTACCCGTCGTCGGACCACAGCATCATCCAGGTCAAGCGAGGCAAGCTGTTCACAGGCTCGGTTCAGTTCGACCGCGACGCGGGCACCGTCACCCGCTCGAGCGGGAGCTGGATCGCCGACGGCTACGGCGTCGGGCAGACGCTCATCATCAAGAGCTCGCCCCTGAACAACGGGTCGTCTTACACGGTCAGCAACGTGACCGACCTGACGATGACCATCGCGTCGGGCGGCACGCTCACCGGCACCTCGGTCACCGACAGCTTCGTCTTCCACCAGGGCCTAGACCCGAACCCGGGTGACCCCGACTACCACGACTTCATCCAGCGGGTCAGCGGCGACTTCAGCGGCATCGATTTCGGCAGCTCGATCAGCACCAGCGGGGCACCTGGTGGGGACCTCACGCTGACGTCCTTCAGCGTGTCGGGCAACACGATCACGCTCGGCCACTCGGTGCTCCTCGGCGCCGGAACCGCCACCGCCACACTGGCGCGGACGGGCGGCGTCACCGCGACATTCGACTCTCCGGTGCTCGCGCTGTCGACCACCAAGGTGGCCAACACGACCCACTCGGATACGTTCACGCCGCCCAACCCGAACCCCGCCAGCACCAACCACACGCTGACGGCGCTGACCGACCTGCCCTTCAAGATCACGGCGAACGGCTCGACGTCGCGGCTCGTCGACGGCAAGTCGTACTTCGTCGAGGGCGTGTCGGGCGACACGTTCCAGCTGTCGGAGTCGTCGGGCGGCCCGATCCTGAGCTTCGACACCACCGGGCTCGGGAGCGCGCTCCACGGCCTGAGCGAGGTGGTCCACCTCACGCCGGCAACGGGCCTGCAGGAGCTCGCGATCCACCTCACCGGCGGCCCGGGCGTCCCGCCGACCAACACCCTGCTCGGCCCGGGCGGGGTGCCGCTCACGAGCGTTTCGCCGCCCTCCGGTGACGGTGTCAGCTCGGTGACCTCGCTCGGTTCCGGCGGAGGCATCCTGCTGGGCGTCAACGGCAACACGGCCGACGCCGACGCCAACCCGACCGTCAAGGCCTACATCGCCTCGAGCCTCATGACCGCCGGCGCGAACATCACCGTCAACACCGCGTCGAACACGAACGTGACGACCAACGCCAAGAACGGCACAGGCGGAATCGTCGGCGTCGGCCTGGCGAGCTCGACGATCAACTCGTACAACCAGAGCGTCGCGTACGTCGACTCGAGCACACAGCTGATCGCGGTCGGCAACGTCGTCGTGGGTGCGACCAGCGCGAACAACGACTTTGGCTCGGTCCGCTCCACCGCGGGTGGCGCGATCGGCGTGGCGATCGGGCGCTCTGCGACGGTGAACGTCGACTACACGACGACGGCCACCATCAAGAGCGGGGCGAACATCCTTGCCCACGGCACGGTCGACCTCGCCGCCAAGACCGCGACCAACGCCGATTCCAACGCATATGCGAGCGGGCTTGGCTTCGGCGCGGACGGACACGGCAGGGCCAGCTCGCAGGTCGGCAACAACGGCAACGGCGCGACCACCAAGGCTGAGATCGCCTCCAGCGCAGGCGTGATCGCCAACGCCGTGGCTGCCACTGCCGACATCGGTGACATCCAGGTCGGAAATGGAGGACCGGGCACGTACACGGTGCCTGGACTCCGCGTGAACGCGCACAGCGAGTCGTACGGCGCGGGCTTCTACAGCGAAGGCATCGACGAGGCCAAAGCCGAGAGCACGACCGATACCGACGTCGTGATCGGTTCGAGCGCCGAGGTGAAGGGTCTCGAGGGCGTCGACTTCCGCGCCAAGGACGACGGGGTCAGCACCTTCGCCGACTCCTTCGCCCGCTCTACCGGCCTCTTCGGTTACGTCTCCGCGGACGCGACCAACAATACGAACCTGAACGTCAAGGTCGACGGCGCGTCAGGCGCGCTGATCACAGCCGGTCCGCGCGATCCCGCCAACCCGTATCTCGACCAGACGACCGGCTACGGTCACCTGGCGTTCTTGGTCGACACCGAGATCGCGTGCTCCGGCTGCGCCGGGGCCAATGGGCACGTCAGCCGCCGCTCGCTCGCGGCCGGCGGCGGAAGGGAGCACGGCAACAACGACCAGCAGAGCCGGACCGTGCCCTTCAACGCCGATGTGCTGATCCTCTCGGGCCGCATGCCCCAGCTCTTCATCGACCACACAGGCACGATCACCAAGGCGGTCGAGGCAAGCGTCAATGACGTCTCCGGCCTCAATGCGACCCGGATGTCCGGCCTGATCCACGACAGCACCATCAACGTCAACAACATCGTCAACCCGGGCCCGGGCACGGTCCTGTTCCGCTCGGACACGATCTCGGGCGGAATCTCGAACTGGACTTTCCGCGACACCCTCGAGCAGGTCCGCATCGTCAACCTGTCGAGCAAGGGCCTGCAGCTCAACGGCATCCAGGTCTACAACGCCACGACCCAGCCGATCGCCGACCTGGCCGCCAATACGGTGACGCTCCAGTTCCACATCCACCGCACGGTCGCCCCGACGCTCGTCGATGTTCAGAACACGGACCCGGACGTCACCGTCAACGGCAAGATCGACAACCCGATCGGCACGACCTCCATCGTCAACCCCGCGGGCAACGTCTTCTCGAGTGGCGTCCGCGGCAGCGGGTCGCTGATCATCACGAACATCCTCAACATCGTGTCGTCCAACGACGTCGGCGCGAGCGGCGCGCGCATCAACGTGGACCAGGTCGAGAGCACAGACGCGCCGGTGGGCACCAACTTCGCGACTGCCCGCGTCTCGACGGTCACGGACGCCATCTACCTCGGGCCGAACCAGTTCTTCACTGGCGAGCAGATCCGGTACGACGCCGCCGCGACCGCGATCGGCGGTCTTGTGAGCGGCACCTACTACTACGTGATCGGGTCGTCCGATGGGCTCAGCCTGCAGCTCTCGACGAGCCCCACGTCCGGAGTGGCCATCCACCTGACCCCGGGCGGCTCGCTCACCGACGGCCACACCTTGACCCCGGTCCGCCGCTTTGCCGTGAACGCGCCGAACAACATCTGGATGGACGTCCGCGGCCTGCTGCGCGAAGCGAGCGGCGACTACCACGTGACCATCGACTACGTCAATGCCGGCCACTACGCCGACTTCATCCTCCAGAGCAGCCTCAGCCAGACGGCTTCCGGTACGACAAGCGGTGTCCTGGTCAAGTACCCGGCCCAACCCGGCGGTGAGACGCACTACACCTTCTTCAACACGCCCGACAGCGCCTCGGCCCCCGGCCTGGACCGCGGCGTGTTCGCCGACACGAGCTCAGGCGTCACGAGCACCTACGACTTCCGCGGGCTGGATGCGGCCGGCAACCGGGTGCTGCCGGGCGTCACGGCGGGCAACAACATCATCATCACCGAGGCATCGAGCCACCCGAACCAGGTCAACGTGCTCGGGATCACGGACAACCTGGGCACCGGGTTTACAGCCGGCTCATCCGACTCGCACCACCTCGACGTCCACACGGACGGCTTCATCACGATCTACGAGAAGACCGATGACCTGCGAGTCGGGACGATCACCTCCGACGCCAACTACGTCCTTCTATATGGGCCGGCGCGGATCCTCGACGCGCTGGCCGAGGACGGGAGCCACACCAACGTCAGCGCCGGCACCGACATCACGATGTGCCCGGGCAGCGGCCTCCTCACCGACCTGGCGACCGGGACGGCGTCCAACCCGCAGTGCTTTGCGGACAGCAAGGCATTGGGCGGCGTGGGGCTGCCGACCGACTTCCTGGAGATCCACGTCGACTTGCTGGGGAGCGAGGGCGCGGGCGGCCTCGGCGTGGTGCGGATCTACGACACGTTCGCCGCATTCACGCCCGGCGTGTTCATCGACCAAACCGCGGACGACCTGCAGATCCACACGATCGACACGAAGGGTGACGTCTCGGCTCGGACTGAGAGCGGCGACATCGTCGACGCCCGCACCGGTTCTCTGGGCACGGACCAGACCAAGATCTTCGCGAACACGATCAACCTGTGGGCTCGGCACGGCAGCATCGGCGACCCGTCTGGCAACAACGACCTCGAGTTCGACTCGCAGCACTATGTGAGCGGCGGGACGATCGGCCTGCGCGCCGACGACAGCATCTACGCCACCGAGACCTCGGGTGACGCGCGCGTCGTCCTGATCCAGGCGTTCGGCAACCACGGCCACCAGCCGTACACGGTGCGCTTCACTGTGCGCCATAGCTCCGCCACCTCGGGCGAGGACCTGAACCTGCTGGCCTCGGGCTCGGTGTTGTTCGCCGAGACGGGCCCGGAAGCGGTCCCGAACGGCTTCATCAACACGCCGAACGGCTCGATCGAGCTCCGCGTCGGCGACAACGTGAACACCGACCCGAACGCACAGATCGTGGCCGGCAACAACATCGACATCTACGGCGACTACGCCCGCGTGAACGAGGCCTCGAGCGGAGGGTTCATCACCGACTCCAGCGACCCGGGCTACGGCTCGATCATGCACCTCGCGGGCGTGATCACCCCCGGCACGCTCAGCGGGTCGTGCGCGTCTGAGATCAACCCGGGCCTCGACTGCAACATCACCCGCATCTTCGGCAACGAGGACGGCGACACCTTCAACTTCGACCAGACGCACCTGGGCGGCCGGACGTTCGTCTACGGCTCGAACACCCCGACCTGCACCGCCCACACCGCGCTGGCGTGCGCCGGCATGTACGCGCCGCTCGGCGATGGCGAGGACTTCTTCTTCGTCAACCAGCTGCCGACGATGACCGTCGCGGCCGGCCACACGTTGACGCTGGACGGCCAGTCCGGCACCAACACCTATGTCATCAACACCAGCGGTAGCCAGCCGTGCCTCGACGCCGCGCTCGGCCAGGGCGGCGACCCGAGCGGCGGGACCTGCCACAACTACGTGATCAACGTGCTCGACACGCACGCGCCGAGCGACGGCGTCAACGTGCTGATCGTCAACGGCTACGACAACACCAATTCCGCCTACAACGCCGCCTCCGGCCGGACGGACGACATCTTCCTGCTGCGGAAGACTTCGTTCATCGCCTCGCCGACCGCGCCCAACACGCCGAACGCGATCGCTGACGACCCGGCCTTCGTGGCCCTCCTGCACGGCAAGCTCGGCGAGCCCATCTCGGCCTTCACCGGCAGCGCGTCGATCAACGTCCAGATGCACACCTTCACCGCGGCGGCGGGCAGCTTCAGCGCCCTGCCGTTCGTGATCGGACGCCGCATCCGGGTCACCGGCGCCGGCATCTACTCCGGCGACTACACGATCCAGGGCATCAGCCTGGACGGGTCGGTCCTGACCCTCGCCGAGACGATCCCGTCCGGTGTGTCGCTCACCACCGAAGAGGTGCCCACCGGGCCCGTGGCGGTGATCGGCATCACGATCGGCGTGCTCACTAACGACGTCACGACCTCCGACCCGAGCGGCAGCTCGTCGGTGCGGACCCAGGCGGTCGAGCGCATCAACTACGACACAGGCATCAACGGCCGCCTCAACGTCAACGGGCTCGGCGGCAACGACTACTTCGCCATGGACGACAACAGCGCGACCACCACGCTGGACGGCGGCAACGGCAACAACACGTTCCAGATCGGCCAGATCTACGGCCTGTTCCGCGACTCCTCTGAGATTTGCGGCGGCACGCCGTCGTCCACCTGCCCGGTCAACTCCGACCTGAACCTGCGCAACACCCACGGCGGTTCGCTCGCGCCGCAGGACGTGTTCGCCACCGTCGCGACGACGCGCGGCTGGCTGAGCCGCGGCAACAGCCAGCCCGTCCTCGCCGAGGGCGGCACCGGCGACGACACATTCGTGGTCTACTCGAACCAGGCGCCGCTCCGGCTCGAGGGCATCGCGGGCAACAACCTGTTCATCGTCCGCGGCTTCGCGCTCGCCCAGACGACGCTTGGCGGTGCGCCGGGCGGCACGCCTTGCGATCCCAACAAGGACGGACCGACATGCGAGATCGTCTGGCTCAACGCCCAGACGATGATCGCCATGCCGAAGCTGACGAGCGGCTTCTCGACCGCCGCCGAGTCCGACATCCGCACCGGGTCCGGGCAGAACCAGGTCATGTACAACCTGAACGCGCCCGTGTCGGTGGACGGCGGCACCGGCTTCAACAAGCTGATCATCCTGGGCACCGAGTACGCGGACCACATCGTCGTCACCGCCAAGGCGGTCTATGGCGTCGGCCTGTGGGTCACGTACGTGCACATCCAGGTGCTCGAGATCGACACCCTCGAGGGCGACGACACGATCGACGTCCTGTCGACACCGCCGGGAATGGAGACGCGCGTCATCGGCGGCCTGGGCAGCGACACGATCAACGTCGGCGGCGACGTCGTGGGCGACGTCTTCGCGCGGGACATCACCGGGTCAAGCGGGCTGGTCAACCACCTCGTCAGCTCGGCCGACCCCAGGTACAACGGCCTCATCGTTCAGGGCGTCGACCTGAGTGTCGCGCGGCCAGGCCAGGGCCAAGTAGTGATCAACGAAAGCGGCGGGTTCACGTCGGTCTACGAAGGCGGCTGCTTCCTGCTCGGCTTCAACGACCCGTGTCCGAACCCGCTCGGCGCGCCGGCGGTGCCGTCGCTCGACTCGTACACCGCTGCCCTGGCGACGCAGCCGACCTGTGGCGCGGGCGTGCTGCCTGTGAACTGCAACGTCTACATCACGGTATCGGCCGCCTACCCGCCGAGCGAGGAGCACCTCTCGCTCACCAACCCGTACCCGGACGGCGCACCGAACAAGACCGGGTGCACCTCAGCGACGTGCGACGGCGACACGATCCTGCTCTCCACCACCGCGTCGAGCCCGAGCGCCTGTACAGACGTGACCAACTGCGACTTCTACCGCCACGTCACGCTCAACGGCGTCACGCGGTACGTCTCGGATCGCGCCCTGGTCCTCACCTTCAACGGGCTCAACTGGAACAACCCGCAGACCGTCTACGTCTGGGCCGTCAACGACAGCCGCGCCCAGGGCACGCGCACGATCGTGGTCAGCCACTCGGTGATCCAGCCCGTCTGCGACCCGCTGGACACGCATCTCCTCCACTGCTTCGACGGAGCGGCCGTGCGCAACGTCGAGGTCACCGACTACGACAAGGACTCCCCGAGCGTGCTCGTCACGCAGCTCGACCCGACCACGATGCAGCCCGACAACCAGACCACCGTGCTCGAGGGCACGTTCGGTATCGGCGGGACAGGGGTGTCGGACCTCTACGCGCTGCAGCTCGCGGCGCCGGTTGCCGTCGGCAAGACCGTCAAGGTCGACATCACGGAAAGCGACAGCCAGGCATGCTTGACCAGCACCGATGCGCGTTTGACCGCGTCGGCCGGCTTCGTGGTCCCGGGCGACCCGACGACCTGCACGCTCGCGCCGACCACCTACTACGCCACGTTCGACAGCACGAACTGGTTCCGGCCGATCATGGTCCAGGTCTTCGCCCGCAACGACTTCGCCGCCGCCGACCCGCACGACACCGCGTTCCTACACACGATCGACCCGGCGACCACCGATCCGATGTACCACGCGTCCGTTCCGGGCGGCTCCGGCCCCCGGATCCAGGAGCGGCTGGACGTCCTCGTGATCGATGACGAATCGCCCGGCGTGTTCGTCCACCAGACCAATGGCGTGACCGTCGTGACGCTCTGCGGCAACGCGGCGTGCACGGTCCCGGGCCCGGGCGCCGACTACACGCTGCGGCTCACCAGCGCGCCGACCTCGGACGTCCAGGTCGCGCTGCTCACCGACGGCCAGACCGATGTCACCACGGGAGGCCGGATCAGCCTCACCTCGATCGGCGGCCTGCGCGCGACCCAGCTCTTCAGCGGCAACGTCACGATCTCCGGCACGAGCGTCACCCTGGCGTCCGGCTCAGAGCTCGCGAGCTTCCTGGACGACGGCTTCGTGGGCGGCCAGCGGATCAGCATCGCGGGCACCGGTGGCGCGGATGACGCCAACTACTACGTGCTCTCGGTCGCTCTCGACGGCAAGTCCCTGACGCTGACGACGCCGGCGCCCGTCTCAGCCACGTTCACCGGCGTCGCGATCAGCAAGCTCACCGAGCAGGGCGTGTACGCCGGCACAGCCGGCCATCTGCTCTCCTACAACTTCGCCACGGGTGAGATCACACGCACGGACGGCACGAGCTGGCTCGACAGCGGTTTCATCGAGGGCCAGCTCATCAAGATCGACGCCGATCCCACGATCTACAAGATCCAGTCGTTCAAGTCCGCCGGCGGCGGCAACCTGAACGTCCTTAAGCTGACCAGCACCGCCAAGCCGGCCGGCGTTTCCTCGACGGCGACGATCACGCAGTGGGCCGCGGCCGTGACGTTCAGCACCGTGAACTGGTTCCAGCAGGTCGACGTGCCGCTGCTCGCGGACGTGAACTACCAGCTGGCGCCCGGACGCGAGAACCTCAAGGTCTTCTCGAAGCAGCCGCACACATTGAGCGGCATCCGCGGCCCGCTGTCCGTCGAAGGCGGCACGACCAACGCCGACCGCTCCCTGCACGCGGCGGTCCTGCTGCCCGGCGAAGGCAACGGCCCCGTGTTCGGCGTCGCGCCACAGCCGCCCGAGTGGCAGCAGATCGACACGCTGAACATCTACGGCGACGGCAGCCACCAGGACCAGACCGGCACGCTGACCTCGACCGCCCTCACCGGCCTGAGCATGGGACCGGGGGTCGACTTCAGCTACCTGCTCGCACCTGGCGCCGCGTTCCCGTTTGGCGAGCCGGGCGTCTACCCGGGAGGCATCAGCTACGGGACGATCAAGCTCGACGCGAGCGGCCACTTCTCCACCGACAACAACGTGTCGACGATCGAGGTGCTCAACATCCTGCTCGGCCAGGGCAACGACCACCTGACGATCGTGAGCACGCTCGTGCCCGGACCCGACTACCGGCCCGACGGCACTCCCGGCAGGGCCGCGGCCCATGGCGGGCTCACGACAGTGAACGGCGGCGGCGCCTCGTTGCTGACGCTGACAGGCACCTTTGACGCCGCCGCGGGCCGGCTGACCCGCCGCGACGGGGTGAGCTTTGCCGGGGCCGGCTTCGCGGTCGGGCAGCAGATAACGGTCATGGGCAGCGGGCTCGACGGGTCCTACACGGTCGCCGGCTTCGCCGACTCCACCTACGGTCCTGGCAGCACGCTGCTGCTGACGAACGCATCGGGGCTCGCGGGCACGAACGTCCCGGCGACCGTCTCCGTATCCGACTACCTCCAGGTGACGGGTTCGTTCGACATGACGACCGGCCGGATCACCCGCCGCGACGGCCTGCCCTGGTGGAGCCTCGGCTTCGACTACAGCCAGCAGGTCTCCATCGATGGCCTGAGCGGCCTGTGGACGATCACCGGCTTCGACAACTCCACGTATGGCGACGGCAGCACGCTGCTCGTCAGCGGGCCGGCGCTGGCGGCGACGAACTTCGCCTCGACCGTGGCCGTGACCAGCCGCTTCCGGGCGGGCGGCACCTTCAACCGCACCGCCACCACGGTGACGTTCACGGCCGGCAGCGCGGCCAGCTCCGGCCTCGCCGCCGGCGTGCCGGTGGCGATCACCGGCGTCAGCGGCATCCGGACGATCAGCGCGATCTCGCTCGATGGACTCACGCTGACCCTGACCGGCGGCGCGATGCCCGTCGCGAGCGGTGTCGTGGGAGTCGTTGCGGCAGTACGCATCGGCGGCAACCACATCGACGTCACCGGCGGCGCGAGCACGACCGCCGCGGGCGGTCCGGGCTCCAATCTCTGCACGCTCGACTTCACGAAGTGCACGCCGTCGCCGCTGGTCATCTACGGCAGCACGTCCCAGGACGGCCTGTGGTACGGAGGCAACCCGGCCGGCATCAGCCTGCACAACTTCGGCTCGAAGCCTCTGCCGCACGACGAGGGCCTCTCGATCAGCGGCGCGCACACGACGTCGACGGCCGGGACGCTGACGCGCACCGACACCGGTTCGTGGATCACGGACGGATTCGCCGTCGGCATGCAGCTGACCATCGATGCCAAGCCTCAGCAGCTGATGGCGATGATCACGATCTCGGGCCCGACCGGCTCGATCGGACGCAGCGGCGGCGACTGGACCGCGGCGGGCTACGCGATCGGGCAGCTGATCACGATCGACGGCACGACCGTCGGCCTGATCACGGCCGTGAGCGCGAGCACGATCACGCTGGGCTCACTCACGGCCGACTTCAACACCTTCGTCAACGCGACGATCGCGACGAACCATCTGATCGCCCCGGCGCAGATCGGAACGATCAAGGACGTCACGTCGCCGTCCACCCTGACCCTGACCTTCCTCACCTCGAACTTCGACCTGGTCGGCTCGAACAAGGTGCACAACGTCGCGGTCGGCAACCGGGTCGGGAACGGCGCTCCGTTCTTCGTCTTCCAGCTCGGCGATCCGTTCGTCTACGCCGGCAACAACGTGATCGACGCCCACCTCGCCTTCTCGGCAGTTCCACCGTGGGCTCCGGATTGCGCGAGCGTGGCCGATGCGACGGTCACGTGCATGCCGTCGATCGGGATCACCGGTTACGGCGGCCCGGGCAACAACACGATCATCGGCTCCCAGGCCCCCGACATCCTGGCGGGCGGCGGCGGAGACGAAACCATCATGGGCGGCCGCGGCCGGAACCAGATCTTCGGCACCTCGGGCATCAACGTGGACGTGATCACGCGGCAGCTCAGCATCGTGACCACCAACAAGAGCTCGTTCCC
This sequence comes from Candidatus Dormiibacterota bacterium, assembly GCA_036393875.1. Lineage (GTDB taxonomy): Bacteria > Chloroflexota > Dormibacteria > Dormibacterales > Dormibacteraceae > UBA10449. Next base: position 511 of record DASWGF010000091.1, on the reverse strand, counting down.
GAACCGCGACGCGATGCAGGCCGGGCACAACCTCCTCTACGGCGACATGCCGGGAGCGACGCGCAACGATCCGTTCCAGTCGCAGCTCGCGATCGCGCTCGCGCAGCCGGCGGGCCTGGGCACGATCACGCGCGGCGACAGCGGCTCGTGGCTTGCCCAGGGCTTTGCCGCGGGCCAGCCGCAGGTCACCATCGACGGCGTGTTCGTCGGCGACGTCAGCAGCGTCACCGCGACGACGCTGACGCTGACGAATCTCGTGCCTGCGGCCTTCGCGGCCGTGGACGTGACGAAGCTGCACGTGATCTCGGTCGCCTGGTACGGCAACTTCGACAGCATCGTCATCGGCAACCATGGCGAGATCGACCAGGACGTCGCCGGACCGCGCGACACGACCAAGCCGATTCCGACCCTGCCTCAGGAGATCCAGACGACGCTGCGCGTCCGCAAGATCCAGAGCAAGGAAGTCGACAACTTCTCCGACAAGATCATCTACGGCAGCGGCGGCGACGAC
>DASWGF010000090.1:0-2774 GCA_036393875.1 Candidatus Dormiibacterota bacterium | reverse complement strand
TGGGTTGGGCCCGGGTGTCGCCGGGAACCCGTACCTCGACGTACTCGATCCCCGAGTACAAGGCGGCCGCCGGCGCATTCGCGCAGGTTACCCTGGACTCAATCGCACACGCTGACGTCGCTCACCCAACCGTCGATCCGGTTCCTTACATTGGAGTCCAGTACGTCGACATCACCGAATTCCAGCAGCTTGGCGACCAGGTTTCTCAAGAGTTCGCCAAGGTCATCGCCGGCAACGAAACAGTCGATCAGGCTCTGCAAAAAGCGCAAGCGCTCGCAGCAGCCGTCGGCCAGGCACACAAGTAGCCGTCTCGAATGATCTCGGTCGCTGGCAGCGGAGGCGTGCGGGAACCAACCGCCGCCTCCGTCGCCCGGCGGGATTCCTGGCTGCGGCGGCTGCCCCTTCTTCCCGCCTTCGTCTACGTCATCCTCCTGACCCAGATTCCGTTTGCGCTGACCATCTACTACAGCCTCTTCTCGTGGAACCTTCTCCAGCCAGGTAGCTTCCGGTGGTCCGGGCTCGACAACTACACGAGGCTCGTGACCGACGAGAGCCTCCGGACCGCCGTGTTCAACACGGTCGTCCTGACGATTTCTGTGATCGCGATCTCGGTCGTTCTCGGCCTGGCGGTTGCCTCGCTGCTGAACTCAGAGGTCTTTGGGAAGGGCCTGATGCGGACGCTCATGATCGCGCCTTTCCTGATCATGCCGACAGCCGGCGCCCTGATCTGGAAGGACACCCTTCTCAACCCGTTGTTCGGACTGCTGCCCTATGTGTTCACCCCATTCGGGCTGGGTCGCGTCGATTGGGTCAATAAGTACCCCATGGTCACGGTCGTCGCGGTGGAGGTCTGGCGCTGGACGCCGTTCATGATGCTGATCATCCTCGCCGGCCTGCAGTCGCAGAACCCCGAGGTCCTGGAGGCGGCGCGCGTCGACGGCGCGAACGCTTTCCAGTCTTTTCGCCGCATCACACTGCCGTTGGTCCGGCCGTTCATCGAGCTGGGTGCGCTGCTGGGATCGCTCTTCGTCGTGCAGACATTTGACTCGATTTTCATGCTGACCTACGGCGGTCCAGGAGAAGACACGACCAACCTTCCGTTCCTGCTCTATATCGTGGCCTTCCAGGGTTTCAACATTGGGCAGGCGTCAGCGATTGGAGTGGTAGCAGTCATCATGACGACCATCGTTGCGACCATCGGGCTGCGCACGATGTTCTCGATCTTTCAGGTCGAGCCCAGACGGTGAGGGCGAACATGATGGTCGGCGGCCGGATCCCGGTTTCCAAGATCGTGTGGTCCGTGGTCGGCTGGTTGGTGGTGTTCATCTTCTTCTTCCCCGTCCTGTGGATGTGGCTGGAGAGTCTCAAGACGGAACCACAGGCCGCGAGCTCGCCACCGACGATCTTTTTCACTCCCACCCTGGCGGAATTCCAGGAGGTGCTGTCGGGCGACTTCCCGCCGTTCTTCATCAACTCGGCGGTCGCAAGCATCGGGTCGACGCTGCTCGTCTTGATCCTCGGGCTGCCCGCCGCGTACGCCCTGGCGATCAGGCCGGTCAAGCGGACACAGGACGTGCTGTTCTTCTTCATCTCGACGCGCTTCCTGCCTTTCGCCGCCAGCCTGGTGCCGCTGTACCTGCTGGCGCGGGACCTGCATCTACTGGACAACATCTTTGCCCTGGTTCTCATCTACACCACGATCAACCTGCCGCTGGGGGTCTGGCTCCTGCGCTCATTCCTCCTCGAGATCCCGCCCGAGTTGTTCGAAGCTGCGCGCGTGGACGGGGCGTCATTTGGAACTGAGATCTGGCGCATCGTGGTGCCGCTGATCACGCCTGGGATCGCGGCCACATCGTTGATCTGCCTGATTTTCAGCTGGAACGAGTTCTTCTACGCCGTCAACTTCACCTCGTCGGTCGCGGCCACGGCGCCGATTTTCCTGGTCGGCTTCATCAGCGGCCGCGGCCTCTTCTACGCCAAGCTCGCGGCCGCGGCCACTCTCGCCAGCCTGCCCGTGCTGCTGGCTGGCTGGATTGCCCAGAAGCAGCTGATCCGCGGGCTTACGCTGGGCGCCGTCAAGTGAAGGCGGTGGTGATCGACGCGCCGAACAACGTGTCGGTGAAACAGGTCGATGAACCGTCGCCGGCACCCGACCAGGCGCTGATCAAAGTCGAGGCCTGCGGCATCTGCGGCACCGACATCCACGTGATCCGAGGTGAGTTCGCCCCGACTCGTTATCCGATCATCCCCGGCCATGAGTTCTGCGGCGAGGTCGTGGGGGTCGGAGGCGAGGTACGAAACCTCAAGGTTGGCGATTTCGTCGCGGTCGATCCATCGCTGTTCGACGGGACCTGCCGGCAGTGCCGGCTGGGCCGCTTCAATCTGTGCGAGAACTGGAACGGCATCGGCGTGGGCTCCGCGAACGGCGCTTGCGCCGAATTCGTCGCGGTGCCGTCCGCGAACGCCTTCCGTTTACCCGGCGACATCCCGCGCCACTGGGGTGCGCTGGTGGAGCCGCTTTCGTGCGCCGTCCACGGGCTCGACCAGGTCGGCGCCGTGGCTGCGGCCGACTACTTGATCTACGGCGCCGGCACGATGGGGCTCCTGCTCGCGCAGCTGGTCAAGGACAGCGGCGCCAAGAGCGTGGACATAATCGACACGAATTCCAAACGGCACGCCCTGGCCAAGCGGCTGGCCGCCGACCGCGTGGCGGTCTCGGCAGCCGACCTGGACAAGCCTGAGGGTTGGGACGTCGTCATCGACGCCACCGGCGT
>DASWGF010000089.1:0-3571 GCA_036393875.1 Candidatus Dormiibacterota bacterium | reverse complement strand
TGCCGCGTCGAGCCGGATGGGACGCTCTCTGTGCTGATCGGGACACCCGACGTGAGCGGGGCCACGACCGGGCTCGCCATGATCGCCGCCGAGGCGTTTGGCACGTCGACGGACAAGGTCAGGATCGAGACCGGTGAGACGGGCATCGCACCGTTCGGACCGATCGCCGCCGGCAGCCAGACCACGTACAGCATCGGTGGCGCGGTGCGCGAGGCAGCGCTCGAGGCGCGGCGCCAGCTGCTCGAGATCGCGACTGAAGAGCTGGAAGCCGGCCCCGAAGATCTCGAGATCGTCGACGGCCGCGTGGCCGTACGCGGAGTCCCCGATCGATTCGTCGAGATCACGCGGCTGGTGACCCTCAGCACCGAGTTCATGGGCCGGCACAAGCCGATCCAGGCCACCGGCCGGTCCGCGGTGCGGAGCGCCTCGCCGCAGTTCACAGTCCAGATCGCGCGCGTCAAGACAGACCCCGAGACCGGCGCGTTCCAGCTCACCGCTTTTGCCGCCATCCAGGACGTGGGCAAGGCGATCAACCCTCCGGAGGTGGAGGCGCAGATCCACGGCGGCGCCACCCAAGGCCTCGGGCGGGCACTCGGCGAGCAGCTCGCCTACGACAGCGATGGGCAGCTGCGCACCGGGAGCTTCCTCGACTATGAGCTGCCTACCGCCGACCAGATGCCCGATATCGACGTGCGCCTCATCGAGGTCCCCTCGCCAGTGGGGCCGTTGGGGGCCAAGGGTGTGGGCGAACCACCCGCCATCCCGGGCCCCGCCGCGCTCGTCAACGCCCTGGCCCGAGCGACCGGGATCCGCGTGCGCGAGTTGCCGATCGATCGCTCGGCATTCGTGATTGAGGCGCACCCCGGTTAGCCGTACGTTGCGCATCGCGCTGGACGCGCCTGCATCCGGCGACAGAGGAAGTCCGGGCTCTTCGATGCGGGCCTACGTGGCTCGCACCCTGCCCGACTGCTCGCCGATCGTCGTCTGCAACCGGGCCCCTCGTGAGCCCCGGCCGGAGGGAGGATACAAGCGCGGGGCGGGCGGGGTGATCACCGCTCTGCTCACCTTGGCCGAGGCGACAGAAGCAGATTGGGTCGCGGTCGCGCGCAACGACGACGAGCGGCAGCTGGCGACCAGCCACGGCGCGATGGTCACGGTCCCCCTGCTGAATTCGACCGGCCGGCTGTACTACACGATGCCTACAAAAGAGCAGTACGACATGTACTACGGGGTGTTCGCCAACCCCGTTCTGTGGTTCATTCAGCACTACCTCTGGGACCTCGGCAACGAACCCGTCATCGACGACCGCATCCACCAGGCATGGTCGGAGGGTTACGTCGAGGTCAATCGCCAGGTCGCGGCGAAGGTGGTCGAGGTCGCCCGCGGCGCGCCGAGACGGCCCCTGGTTCTCGTCCACGACTACCAGATGTATCTGGTCCCGGGGCTGGTGCGGAAGGCGTTGCCGGCGGCGATGCTGACGCACTTCGTGCATGTGCCGTGGCCGACGCCGCAGTACTGGAAGGTCCTCCCGAAGCCGATGCGCGACGCCATCCTGGAAGGACTGCTCGGATGCGACATCGTCGGCTTCCAGTCCAGTCTTGACGTGCGCAACTTCCTTCTTACGTGCGAGGAGAACGCAGGCCTCCAGGTCGACGAGCGGGAGCGGGCGGTTTTCTATGGGGGTCGCGTCGTCTATGCGCGCCATTACCCGATCTCAATAGATGTCGGGACCACTTCGCGCCTGGCCGCCTCGCGTGGCGTCAAACGCCAGGAGCGCGACCTGGTGTCATGGCGCCCGCCGCGCCTGATCGCGCGCATCGACCGGACGGACCCGTCGAAGAACATCGTCCGGGGATTCATCGCCTATGACAAGCTCCTGCGCTACCACCCCGAGCTGCGGGGCGAGGTCCAGTTCTGGGCCTTCCTGCAGCCGTCTCGCCAGGACGTGGCCGTCTACAGCCGCTACCTCCGGCAGATCCGCCAGACCGTGGGTCGCATCAACAGCGAGTTCGGCACCGAGACATGGCTCCCCATCCGGCTGGAGATTGGCGAGAGCGAGCGCAAGGCGATCGCGTCACTCAAGAATTTCGACGTACTGGTGGTCAATCCTGTTTATGACGGCCTCAACCTGGTCGTGAAGGAAGGCGCGCTCGTCAACGCGACCAACGGGGTGATCGTGCTTTCAGAAAATGCCGGCGCCCACGAGGAGCTGCAGGCGCATGTTCTGTCCATCAACCCGTTTGACGTGGAGGCTACGGCGGCCGCGTTGTATGCGGGGCTCACCATGGCTGTGGAGGAGCGGCGGCGCTTGAACGATGGCGCGCGCGAGGTCGTGCGCACCAACGACATCACGCGGTGGATCAGCAGACAGGTGCAGGACATTCGCGACCTGGTGGCCACGAACCCGCGTTCAGCGGGCCGCGAAGCCTAATTTCGCCTCCCCACGCAGTGGGGAGGCCGGCGGGTCTTGCCTCCCCACGAGTGGGGAGGCCGGCGTGCTTGCGCAGCAAGCACACCGGGTGGGGAAGTTCAGTTCCCAAAAGCGGCTTGAGTCAATTCCAAATAGATTCCGTGGATCACATCGTCTAGCGACTCATCGACATCGCCCACCGGGATGCGAAGCACACGATAGCCGTGGGCTTGCAAGAACTTGGTCTTACGCTTGTCCGCCTCCTCGTCTTCGTGGTGCGGACCATCAACCTCGACCGCCAGCCGATCCGATACGCACATGAAATCGACGACGTAGGGTCCGACCGGGACCTGGCGCCGAAACTTGTAGCCTCCAACCTGCCTGCCGCGCAACCGCGACCAGACGCGACGCTCGGTTTCGGTCATGTTGTTGCGCAACCAGCGGGCGTTGTCGACCTCGGGCGAGTGCACCGGCCCACGATCGCCGCTCCATCCCTTCCAAGCAAGCTCGCTTGTTAAGCCGGTGCTGAGGTTGGCCGTGGAAGGCCGCGATTCCCCACCCGGCGCGCTCCGCGCGCCGACCTCCCCACTGCGTGGGGAGGTAAGATATGATTCCCCACCCGGCGCGCTGCGCGCGCCGACCTCCCCACTGCGTGGGGAGGCAGGGTTAGGTCCAGTCGGCCAGCATCTGCAAGAACGCTGTCGCCTGGTGTGGGCCGTCCAGCACCAGGTCGCAGCGCACGAACAGGTTGGCCGGGACCTCTGGCGAGCTCACCCCGATGCATAGATGAGGTATGGGGTGCGCGCTCAGCACTTCGAAGGCGGCGCGGTCGTTTTCGTCGTCGCCCATGCAGATGACGCCGCCGGGATCGACCTCGTCGAGCAGCGCCGCGAGTGCCGTGCCCTTCCCCGCAAATGGCGTGTGGACCTCGATCACCCGGCGCCCCTGGGCGCCGGAAAGACCCGTGGCCTTGAGCAGCGGGCGCAGCAGCGCCATCGCCTCCTCGCCCGTGATCTGAGCGGCGCGCAGGTGCACGGTCGTGCTGGCGGGCTTGCTCTCGATCCTTGCGCCGGGGATAGACGCCACGAGTTTCGCAGCCTCGGCGTTGAATCGTTCCAGGGCGCGTTTCTCATCAGGAGTGAGCGGCGGAAGCCCGCTGTC
>DASWGF010000088.1:0-12769 GCA_036393875.1 Candidatus Dormiibacterota bacterium | reverse complement strand
CCCTGAGGTCGCACCAAAGCGCCAGCTCCAGTCCGCCCGCCACCGCATAGCCTTCGATCGCCGCGATCACGGGCTTGTCGAGGTTCATGCGGGTCGGTCCCATGGGCCCAGGGCCTGTCTCTTCGAGCTTGATCCCTTCGCCGCGCGCCAGCGCCTTCAGGTCGAAGCCGGCGGAGAAGTGGCCGCCCGCGCCGGTGAGCACCGCCACCGCCAGCGCGTCGTCCTCGGCAAAACGTGCGAAGCAATCGACCAGCCGCCCGGCGGTGTCGGGATCGACCGCGTTGCGCACCTCGGGTCGATCGATGGTCACGATGGCCACCGGGCCGTCGAGCTCGTACCTGACGGTCACCGCGTGTGCGGGCTACTCCGCATCCATATATGGATAGCGGTGATCCTTGGGCGGGGCATAGGTCTCTTTGATCGTGCGCGGGCTGGTCCAGCGGATGAGGTTGAGGATCGAGCCGGCCTTGTCGTTGGTGCCTGAGGCCCGGCCGCCTCCGAAGGGCTGTAGACCGACGATCGCGCCAGTCGGCTTGTCATTGATGTAGAAGTTCCCCGCCGCATTGACCAGGGTTTCAGACGCCTTGCGAATCGCCTGGCGGTCGGTCGCGAAGATCGCGCCCGTCAGCCCGTATGGGCTCGTGCGGTCGACGAGCTCCAGCGTGTCCTCGAACTTTCCGTCCGCGTATGGATACACCGTGAGGATGGGCCCGAACAATTCCTCCTTCAGCAGCCTGAAGTCCGGATCCGTGGTTTCGATGACGGTCGGCCGCACGAACCATCCCACCTTGTCGTCACCCTTGCCCCCGGCGACGACCTTCGCGGACTCTGACTTCCGCGCGAACTCGATGGCGCCCATGTGCTTGGAGTACGCGTCACCATTGATCACAGCGCCCATGAAGTTGCGGAAGTCGGCGACGTCTCCCTGCGGGATGGCCTCGACCTCCTCAACCATCTCCGACCGGAGACGCTTCCACATCGCTTGCGGGATGTACGCTCGAGAGGCGGCCGAGCATTTCTGCCCCTGGTACTCGAACGCGCCGCGGATCAGCGCCGTGCGCAGCGCATCCGAGTCAGCCGACTCGTGGGCGACCACGAAGTCTTTGCCGCCCGTCTCGCCGACCAGCCGGGGGTACGTTCGATAGTGGTCGATGTTCTGGCCCACCGTCTGCCACATGCCGTGGAAGACCTCGGTCGATCCGGTGAAGTGGATGCCTGCCAGGTCCTTGTGTCCGAGGACCTGCTCGGAGATCGTCGACGCGCTCCCGCTGACCATGTTGATGACGCCGGGGGGCAGGCCTGCCTCGTTAAGGATCTCCATCAGGAAGTGGCTCACCAGCAACGTCTGGGTCGCGGGCTTGAAGACGACAGTGTTGCCCATCAGCGCGGCGGCCGTGGGCAGGTTGGCGCCGATCGAGGTGAAGTTGAACGGGCTGACCGCGAAGATGAAGCCCTCCAGCGGCCGGTACTCGAGGCGGTTCCAGGCCGTGCCGTCGTTGAATGGCTGCTGGCCCAGCAGCTGGTCGCCGAAGTACGCGTTGTAGCGCCAGAAGTCGACGGACTCGCAGGCAGCATCGATCTCCGCCTGGTGGACCGTCTTCGACTGCCCGAGCATCGTGGCTGCGTTGACGGTGTCGCGCCATGCACCCGCGAGGAGCGAAGCGGCCCTCAGCAAGACAGCGGCGCGCTCTTCGTAGGAGGTCGCGGCCCAGGCCCGCCGCGCCTTGAGAGCGGCCTCGATGGCGTCGTTGAAGTCTTTGTCCGAGCCGACGGCGTACTCGGCGATGGCCAGCTCGTGGCGATGAGGGGAGCGGATGTCGCCCCTCGAGGCGCCCCACCGCCGCTCGCCGCCGATCTGCATGGGCACCTCGGTGCGGGCATCGGTCAGCTCGGCCAGCCGGGCCTTCAGACTCTTGCGCTGGGGGTCGCCGGGCGCATACGCGCGCACCGGCTCATTGATTGGTGTCGGGACCTTGAAATGTCCGTCGGCGGTCATGTGAGCTCCTGGTGTGTATCGGGTGGCGCCAGCATCGATGATAGTGCCGGTAGCGGGAGGCCAAACGTAACCTCAGCCCGTATCGGCCTAGGAGCCGTCGGACTCTTGGAGGCAGTGCGGTGATCGGCCAATCTCCAGCCCGGATCCCGTCCACGTCGGAACGCGTGCGCCGCACCGTCGCTCTGTTGTCGCGGCGGGGATTCGCGCTCGCCCCCGATCGGCTGGCCGCACTGTGCCTGGGCGGAGCCGTCTCGGAAGGGGACGTGCGCTGGGCAGTGGCGGCGTCGTCCGACCTGATGCTGGAGCACGGACTGGTCCTCACGCGGTCGGACAGTGTTCGCGCCGGGGAAATCGTGTCCAGGGCCGCGGCCCACAGCTCTGATGCTCCGCGCTACCTTGGGATGACGCTGCGCTTCGTGCATACGCTGATCTCCTTTGCCCCTTTCATCAGAAGTGTCTCGATCGCGGGCTCGCTGGCCAGCGGCGGCTTCCGCGCTTCCGATGACGTCGACCTGAACCTGATCGTCGACGACGGCCGGCGCCACCTCGCGTATGTGGCCGTCAACGTGCTCGGCCTGCTGCATGCACTCGGCCACCGCTCCAAACCGGTGGACGACCTGACGCGCCGCCCGCTCGCGCCTCGGCTGATGACGGCCAACCTGATCCTGGAGCGCTCGCAGTGCCGTCCGCTCCTGCGCCAGGACGAGGACATGGCGTTCGAGATGGCGATGTCGCAACCCGTGTTCGGCCTCGACGTTTTCGATGAGGTCGTGCAGGCCAACCCGCCTCTCCTCGACCACTTCCCACAGCTGAGTTACAGGTCTTCGGCACTGGTCGTCGACCCCGCCCCACGCCCGCGCCTGCCGGCGTGGCTCTTTCCGTCACTCCTCGACGGCGTGGCCCGCCGGGTCGGAGGCGCGGCCTGGCACTACATGCAGTGGACCCGCCGCGGCAGGCCGGAGGCGCTGGCTCGGGTCGCCTACGTCCGCGCCACCATGCGTCCGTACTCACTTTTTGACGAGCTGGAGTCAGGTTGATCACCCCGATCACGCTTGGGGTCCTCGCGGCCAGCAGCTTCGCGCTCCTGTGCTTCGGGGCGAACCTGCTCTATCTGACGTGGAGCGCCACCCGCCTCCGGCCGGCCCGGCGCGCACCGATCGCGATCGGCGCGGAGCCGGACGTGTGTGTGCAGGTCCCGATCTACAACGAGCGTTACGTCGCCGAGAGGGTCATCGATGCGGTGTGCGCGATGCAGTGGCCGCTCGAGCGATTCGAGGTCCAGCTCCTCGACGATTCGGACGACGAGACATTCGCCATCGTCAGCCGGCGCGCGGCGCACTGGCGTCGCAAAGGCGTCCGCGTGGCCCACGTCAGACGTGGCACGCGCGAGGGTTTCAAGGCGGGCGCCCTCGCCCACGGGCTGAGCCTGACCACGGCCCCGTTCATCGCCATCTTCGACGCCGACTTTGTCCCGCCACGCGATTTCCTACGGCGCACGCTGGCCGTTTTCGACGACCCTCGCGTCGGATTTGCGCAGGCGCGCTGGGGTCACCTCGACGAGGGCTACTCGTGGTTCACGCAGCTGCAGGCGCTTGCCATCGACTTCCACTTCCTGGTCGAGCAGGCGGTGCGTTCGGCCAAGGGCTACTTCACCAACTTCACGGGCACCGCGGGGGTGTGGCGGCGGCTCGCGATCGACGACGCCGGCGGCTGGAGCGCGCGCACCCTCACCGAGGACCTCGACCTGAGCTACCGAGCACAGCTCCGGGGTTGGCGTGCGGCGTACATCGAAGACCTGGTCGTGCCCGAGGAGCTGCCGGTGTCGATCGACGCGTACCGCCGCCAGCAGTCGCGCTGGGCGACGGGAAGCTTCCAGTCGGCCTTCAACCTGCTGGTCCCGGTTCTCCGCAGCCCGAACCGACTCGCTGTCAAGTTCCAGGCGGTCGCGCACCTGGTTGCGTATGGCGTCGGGCCGCTGATGCTGGTCCAGCTCGCCTGCTACCCGGTGCTCCTGATCACCGCCCCACACCATCCCTTCGGTCTCCCATGGCAGGTGGGGAACGCCTCGGTCCTCGTCGTCGTCATCGGGATCTCGCCGTGGCTCGGTTTCATGGTCGCGCAGACCAGACGGGGCCGGCCCTGGTGGTCGGGCGCGCCGGCCCTGCTGTGCCAGGTCGTGGGGGCGGGCATGTCGCTCAACACCCTGATCGCGCTGGCTCGGGCGATGCGCCGCGGCGGCGAGTTCGTGCGCACGCCGAAATACCGCATCGTCGAGCGCGGCCAGGAGTGGCGCGACCAGGCCTACGTCCGCGTCGGCGATCCGCGGGCGGCGGCCGAGGGGCTTCTAGGTGTGGCGTCACTCGCAGTCGTGCCGGCGGCGCTGGCCTCGAGCCAGACCCTGGTCGCGATCTACTCCAGCCTGTTCGCGGTCGGGTTCCTCGCCGTCGCCGCGCTCAGCGCGGTCGAGCTGCTTGAGGTCCTGGCTCTACGCCGCCTGGGACGCCGTACGCTCGCAGCCCTGCGTGCGGGGGCTCCGGCGGCCGGCCTGCTGGGACTGTGCGGATTGCTGCTCCTGGTCGCCGCCCAGATGCCGGAACCATTCGAGGACGGTTACGGCCACTGGCTCATCGCGGCGAACCTTGCTTCCACTGGACAGCTGCACGACCCGCTGTTCGGCATGGAGGACACGTGGCTGCCGGGCTACCACCTGCTCGCGGGCGCGGTGCTGCGCCTGCTCGGGTTGTGGCAGCTTGGCGCGCTGAAGGTCCTCGGCGCCCTGCTTGGTCTGGCCACGCTCGCGTTCGTCTACCGGATCGCGCCTACCGTCCGGCAGGGACGCATCGCCGTGATCATGCTCGTGCTCAACCCGGTATTCCTGTTCACATCAGGCTCGGCCGTGGTCGAGCCGCTGCTGACAGCTCTCCTCGTCGGCGCCGCACTGGCGGCCGTCCAGCGCCGCATGCGGCTCGCCGCGCTGCTCGGTGCGCTGGCCGCGGTCACCGCGACCAAGGCCTGGATCTGGATCGGCGCCGTGTTGGCGGTTGTGGTCATCGAGCAGGTTCACGCGCGCGTGACGAAGCGCGCCACCAGACCGTTGCCTGCCGCCGCGTGGGCGCTGCCGGCGGTCGCGGCCCTGCTGTTCATGCAGCTCGGTTACGCCCCGGCCAGCCACTCGGTGGCGCGCGGGTCGGCAGAGGTGCTCTCGGCCGCTGCCCGCGGCAGCATTCCCGGCGGGGCGCTGGCCCGGCTGCTGGAGCTCACGACCACGTTCGGGCTGGCGGCCCTGCCTCTGTTTGCGCTCGGGCTGGTCGGGCTCGTTTGGGCCGTCCGCCGCCCGGAGTCCGTCGGCGGACCCGCCGCTTTGCGTTTCCTCCACGTGCCGGCGGTGGTCTACCTCGTGGTGGTGTTGGGGCTGGTCGCCGCCAGCGCCTACAGCGGAAGCCATCGGTACCTGTACCCGGCGCTCCCATCGTTGGCGCTGCTGGCCGCGGCCGCCCTCGACCGGCAAAGCGCGCTCGCTCGCCTGGGCGCCGTGGCAGCGGGCGCGCTGCTCGCGGTCGCGTTCCTCCCGACCTTCGCAAGCTTCGCCGCGGGCAATGCCGGCCTGATCGCGGCCGGACAGGCCGCGACCGGCGACCACGGCATGCTGATCACCGACTCGCCCGTGGTGGCCTTCTACAGCGGCCGCACGCCCTCCGAGATCTCCGGCTCCCAGGCGCTGCCATCAGACCGGCAGCAAGCGATCGCGTGGATGGACACGCACGGCGTCACGGCAGTCGTGCTCGAAGGCATCAGCTACTACCCGGCCACCTCGATCTTTCCCGACCTCGCGAGCGGGCACGCGAGCACGCCGTTCGCGCCGCTTGGCGAGCAGTTCCGCTACCAGGTCGCGGGCGGCAAGCCCGTTTACGCCTACCGGTTCGGAACTGCGCTGCTGACTCAATCGATTTATCCGGGGGTCGACGCCGGCATCCAGGGCGCGTTCGGAACAGGCAAGACCGCACCGCTGGCCAAGGGCCTCGTCCTCGAGATTGATGGCCATGACGCAGCGGCCGAGGGCATGGGTTTCGGGGTGCCGATCGTCCACTACGCCGATGGCTGGGTCTATTCGAGAACCGCGACGACGGATGACGTCTCGACGCCGACGAGCACGATCTGGAGGCGGACGTACCAGCTGAACGAGATCGGAGGCGACGCCGCGCACGACTATGCCTTCGTGCCGATCGAGTCGCGCGGCTTGATCGAGGTGACTTACAACACCGACACCACCGGCATCGCCGTCATCGTGCACGTGATCTGGCTCGCGCCCGGTTACACCGAGGTGGGCATCCTGAACGAGCAGTCCTCTGCGTTCAACGACTTTGCCGCCGACAACGGCCCGACGCTGATCGATCGCAACTTCGGACGCTGGGTGCCGGTGGACGGCGCGTGGGCGCGGCTCCAATCGAAAAGCCTGGGCGTGCAGTTTTCGCTGCCTGCGATCGCGGGCGCTCAGCTGCATGGCGGACGCGAGCTCGTCCGGCCTGACTACGACTGGGCCGGTCTCGACTATGCCTTCGGGCCGTCGTTCACCGACACGAGCTACGTGATCACGGTGCAAGAAGCGAGGTGAGTCAATTGGAAAGGGCCGACATCGTTCTCGTATATCCGCAGCGAGCCCCGGCGCAGGGCCGGCACTGGATCATGCCTTCCCTCGGGCTCATGTATTTGAGCGCGGCCCTTCGGCGCGCGGGCTACAGCGTGCGTCACATCGACCACACGTTCCTCGAGCGCAGGGACGTCCTCGCCGAGATCGCGCGCTTGCGGCCGTCGGTGATAGGCATCTACTGCATGATCACGATGCAGGACGAGGCGCTCTCACTCGCGGAGCAGGTCCGCGACAAGGCGCTGACCGTGGTCGGCGGCCCTTACCCCTCCGGTGAGCCGGACACCTTTGTCGACCAGTTCGACCTCGTCGCGGTGGGAGAGGGCGAGGAGACCATCGTCCAGGTCATGCAGCACCTCGACGACCGGCGCTTCGAAGAAATTCCTGGCCTCGTCTTCAGACGCGACGGCGAGATCGTGCGCACGACGACGCGCGTCCGCAGCAAGGACATGTCGCACCTCCCTCTGCCTTATCGCGGCGATATCCCCAACGCCGAGTACATCCACTACTGGCGCAAGCACTGGAAGGACGCGACCACGCCCCTCATGTCCACCCGGGGCTGCCCGTTCCGGTGCGACTTCTGCCACAAGTCAGTCTTCGGCGACCTGTTCAGCGCCCGCCCGGTCGAGTCGGTGGTGGCGGAGATGCGTGAGATCGCCGATCTCGGCTATGACCACATATGGATGTCGGACGACCTGTTCACACTCAACTACAAGCGCACATTCGAGCTGGCTCAGGCGATCGAGAAGGAGCACCTGCCACTCACGTGGGAATGCCTCAGCCGCGTCACGCATGTCGACCAGGCGCTGTTCGAGCAGATGCATCGCGCCGGCTGCAAGCGAATCTTCTTCGGCATCGAGTCGGGCGACGCCAACGTGTTGAAGGAGATGAAGAAAGGGATCACGCCCGACCAGGCACGCGCGGCCGTCGAGGCTTGTGTGGCGGCGGGGATCAAGGCGGCCGGCTTCTTCATGGTCGGATACCTGGGCGAGACCACCGATTCCTTGATCCGCAGCATCAACTTCTCCAGCAGCCTACCCCTCGACTACGTGAGCTACACCATCGCCTACCCGCTGCCCGGCACGGGCTTCTACGACCGAGTCCACGAGCGCCGGCAGAAAGGCGAGTGGCACAAGGTCCGCCACAACCGCCTCTTGTTCAACACCGATTTCTCGGAGAACAAGCTGCGGGCTGCGATCCTGAAGGGCGCCATCCAGCATCGGCTGAACAAGCTGCACCTGCGCCCGGCGGCGAGGGCTTTCGAGCTCGCCACGAACCCGCTGCTGCGCGTTCTGCGCTAGCGTGCGAGCCAGCATGACCGCGGCCTGGCCGAGCCTCTTCCGGATCACAGTCGGCCTGTACTGGCTGTACTTCGCCAGCACGAAGTGGCTGGGGGTCGGGTGGGTGCAGCCTTTGCTGCAGTCGGCCGGCGGCACGAATCCGATTCCGGGTCTGCGCGAGCTCCTGACCAACCTGGTCGCGCCCAACTGGTTCATCTTCGCCGTCGGCCAGACCGTCGGCGAGACGGTGGTCGCGGTCCTGCTGATTCTCGGACTGGCCACCCGCTGGGCCGGGATCCTCGGCCTGCTCCTGGCGACCGGGCTGGCGCTCACGGTCGGATTCGAGGTCAAAGACGACGGGTTTCGCTGGCTCTACTACCTCGCCGTGCTGGTCAATGCCCAGGTCATCGCGTCGGGGTCGGGCCCCATCGCGCTGTCGCGATTGGCCTGGGTGCCCGCCTTCTTGCGCTGAGGTCTTGAGCGCGCTCCACCACCTCCTCAGGTGTCCGCGCTGCGGGACCGCGCCCGAACCAGGTCTAGCGCGGTGCAATGGCTGCGGCCGTTCGATCGCTGCATCTGGAGGAGGACTTGACCTGCTCGAAGATGAGGCGCGCGCGGCCGCCGACCGTTTCGCAGCTCAGTACACCGCTCTGCGCAGGCGAGAGGGCTGGATTGGCGCAGGCGGTCGCGAGGACCCGCAAGGCGGCGAGCCGCGACTGTGGCGCGGGCGTCTCGAGTCGGCATCCCGAGCCGAGGTCGCCCTTTCAAGCCACCGGACCGGAGTCGAGCGCGCAGTGGTGGTCGACGTCGGATCCGGAGGTGGCTGGGCCGCGCGCTACCTACGTGACGCGGACATCATCGCCATCGACCTTCTCGACATCGACGGCAGGCCTGATGTCCTGCAAGTGCGGGCCGACATGCGCAGCCTGCCCCTTCGCGACTCCACGGTCGACGTGGCGTTTTACGCAGCTTCGCTTCATTACGCACCGGTTTCAGACGCGATCGGCGAGGCGGCTCGGGTGCTCCGTCCGGGCGGCCTCCTCGTCGCGTTCGACAGCCCGATGTACGGCGACCGCCACCGGCAAGCGCAAGCCGAGGCCCGGTCGGCGGCCTACTACGCCGACGCAGGGTTCCCGGAGCTGGCCGCTCACTACCACCCGATCGATGTGACCGCCCTTCGGGCGGCGCTGGCGAGCCGGGGTTTCGAGGTGTTGCAGCTGGAGGCCGGGGCCGCCGCCAGGCGCTGGTGGGAGCGACTCGGCCGGCCACGACGCTCCTCGTTTCTCTTCGCGAGGCTCGTGCCGACGGCTTGAAACCCCTTACGCTTGACGCCCATGAGTGTCGACGCGGAGGGATACGGGTACCCGGAGCACCAGCGCACGATCGCTCGCTTGATGGAGGACGTCAGGGTCCTGTCGCCTTCCGGGGTCGAGCGCGTCGCCACGGGCTGGGATGAGCACGTCGGTGACAAGGGGCTGCCGGCGTTCCGCGAGGCCGAAAAGGCCGCGCTGCACGCCATCGAGAAAGCCGACCGGGGTCCCGCGTGGGACGAGGTGCGGCGCACGCTTTTCGGATTGACCGAGTCCGGCCAGGCGCTCATCTCCTGGCGGGCTGAGCACGGCGAGCTCGGCCACAAGGCTGAGAGTGCGGCCTTCGCGGCTGCGCTCGGGCTCCTCGCCGACGGGATCAGCAAGGAGCAGCAGGCGACCCTGCTGCGCCCGATGGCAGAAGCGCTCCCCTGGCTCCTGCCCTAGTAATCGTTAGCTAGCGGCGGTCGGTACCAGCTCAGCGAGATCGGCTGACTCGTCGGCCAGAGTCTTCTCGTCCACCGGCCCGCGGCTCTCGATCAGCTTGCCGCCGATCTCATTGACCTTGGTGTCGTTGATCGAAAGCACTGCCTTTATGAGCCCGCCCCGAATGTAGAAGACCGAGAAGTGCAGCGCTTCTTTGTCACCGCGCCAGACCGCGCGATCATCGCCGGCCGCGTGGCCTCGATACTCGAGGCTGACGTCGTACTGGTCGGACCAGAAGTAGGGCAGCCTGGTCACGGGGGCGTAGCCGGATGCGATCGACGTGGCGATGCCGCGACCATGATGTTTGGCCACCTCCCAGTGCTCCACGCGAATCGACTCCCCGAGCACCGGGTGCGGGTGAACTGCGATATCGCCGGCGCAGTACACGCCGTCTGCGGCCCGGAGGCCTTCGTCCACCCGCACGCCAGAGCCTTCGATCGGCAGGCCCAGCACCCGCGGCACTTCGAGATTGGGATCGATACCGATCGCGATCAGGACCACGTCCACCTCTTCGCGCCGCCCGTCAGAAAGAGTGACCGCCGTGACGCGCCCGCCGTAGCTGTGCCACTCGGTGACCGTGGTCGCGGTACGCACATCAACCCCGTGATCTCGATGGATGGAGGCGTAGATCTTGCCCACCTCCTCGCCGAGAGCACGAGCGAGCGGCACCGGCGCCGATTCGACCATCAACACTTCCTTGCCGAGCTGTCTTGCCGAAGCCCCGACCTCGGCGCCGATGAAGCCGGCGCCGACGAGGAGCAGCCGCTTGCCGCGCTCGAGCGCGTCTCGGATCGCCTGGCTGTCGCGCAGTGAGCGAAGTGTGAACACGTTGTAGGAATCGGGCGCGTCCGGCACCCGGCGCGGCGTACCGCCGGTGGACACGACCAGCGTGCCGAACCTGACCTCGGCCCCGCTCTGCAACGTCAGCGTGCGGTCCCGCAGGGAGCCTCCGACCACCCTCTCCTGGAGCCTGATCTCGATCTTCTCTTGGTTGTACTCGGCCTCGTCGTGCAGGAAAACTTTCTGGAGCTCGACCTCGCCTCGAAGAAACTCCTTGGACAGGTAGGGCCGATCGTACGGGCGGTCGCGATCGGCGCTCAGGATCGTCACTTCGCCGTCGTACCCCTTCTTCCGCAGTGCGAATGCCGTGGCATCGCCGCCGCCGCCTCCGCCCACGATGACGACTGGCTTCGCGCTCATCTCAGAGCTCAATGATGTCTTAATCTGCATCTGATGGCGAAAGGTCAAGGCACCGAGCAGTCGCCATGGCAGCTCACAACGCCAAGCGGGTCGTCCAAATACGAGATGTACAAGGACGAAACGGCGAATCCGCCCGCTCTGGTTTGCATGGTCGGCAAGACCGAGCTGCGCTATCAACTGCGCGCGATCGACGACCTGCACAAGATGCTCAAGGCGAACGGCGGCTGGGTGGCGCTAGGCAGCGCGGACGAGCAAAAGCCCGCCGCCGAGGGTACTGTCGAAGCCTGGGGCCGCTCGACGAAAAATCAGGTCGGCGGATGATACGGATTGAGAAAGGGTTACCGCGGTCGTTTTGGGATGTACATGCCGCCTCTACTCGAGGCGCTTGGGCTCGCCGAGGTAGAGCACAACCCGAAGAACAACCGGATGCGCGCCCTCTAGCAGCTAAGCCGGCGGGACGGCGTGCATCCAGCGATGCACATCGGCCGCGGCGCCGCGCTGGATGTCGACCAGCGCCGAGCGCAAGCGCATGGTGACGGCGCCCGGCTTTCCGTCGCCAATGAGCCACGATGCGCGGGCCGACTTCGCCGCGCCGACCGGCGTGATCACGGCGGCGGTGCCGCATGCGAATGCCTCTGTGAGGGACCCGTCCGCGCAGCCGGCTTGCCACTGCTCGACGCTGATCCGACCTTCCTCGACCTCGTAGCCGAGGTCTTTGCCCAGCATCAGCAGCGAGTCTCGAGTGACGCCCGGGAGCAGCGTGCCGGTGAGCTCCGGCGTCACGAGCCTCGCCTTGGCCCCGCTGCCGAAGACGAAGAAGAGGTTCATGCCTCCCATCTCTTCCACCCAACGGTGCTCGATGGCGTCTAGCCAAACCACCTGGTCACACCCATGCTCCGCGGCCTGGGCCTGGGCGAGCAGGCTGCCGGCGTAGTTGCCGCCCGTCTTGGCGTCGCCCGTGCCGCCCGGCGCTGCGCGGCTGAAGTCTTCCGACAGCCAGACCGTGACGGGCTTGACGCCGCTCGGAAAGTAGGAGGCCGATGGAGAGGCGATGAGCACGAAGGTCACCTCGTCGGAGGGATGCACCATGAGACTGACCTCGCTCGCGTACATGAAGGGCCGGAGGTAGAGGCTGTGCTCGGGTTCTGACGGCACCCAGTCGGCATCCAGCCGCACCAGCTGGTCGATGGCTTCGACGAACGCACTGTCCGGCAGCTCAGGCAACGCCAGCCTTCGGGCGGAGCGCCGGAATCGGTTGGCGTTGGCTTCGGGGCGGAAGACCGCGATCCGCCCATCCTGCTGCCGGTATGCCTTGAGCCCCTCGAAAACCGCCTGCGCGTAGTGGAGGACGGACGTCCCAGGGTCCATCGAGATCGGTCCGTACGGACGGACCATGGCGTCGTGCCAGCCGCGGCCTCGCTCCCAGCTCGCGATCGCCATGTGCTCGGTGAAAACCCTCCCGAAGCCGGGATTCGCGAGGATGCGCTCGCGCTCGGCCGCCGGCGCCCGCCTGACGGCTGGCGTGACCTTGAACGTGAGACCCAGCGTGGCGGCGCTCATCGTGCCGTTCAGTCTGAGGCAAACAAGAGAGGCCGGGCCTTGCGACCCGGCCTCGCGAGAGGAAGGAAGGGGTTTCTAGGAGGACCGCCCCGAGCCTCGGACGCGAGGCGACTCGGACACGCCGGCCGTCGCAGTCGGCGTTCTGGCGCTGGAGTAGAGCTTCACCGCCGGGCCGTTCACTGGGTGCCCGCGGCGAGGGGGCGCAGGGGTAAGCACCACCCGGTCCAGAAGGCGGGCCAGCTCGATCTCCAGTCGCCGGTCAAAGTCGTCCATCTATTTTGGAAACGCCTCCGCC
>DASWGF010000087.1:0-28159 GCA_036393875.1 Candidatus Dormiibacterota bacterium | reverse complement strand
GGCCCATTCCAGGCCGCGGTGCTGGCGAGCAGCCTGCAGTCGATGAACGCGAACATCTCGAACGCGATCGCGTTCACACCGCCGAGCTCGGGCTCCTCGAGCGGATTCGGCGGGGGCGGCTTCTCGGGCGGGGGTGGTGGCGGCGGCGGGGGCGGCAGCTGGTAAGAAGCGCTACTTTTTCGGTGTCACCGCGCCGGTCACGACTTGCCACCAGTAAACGAAACCGCTTGGATCGACTGTCAGCCGGCCGTTGGCCACCTCGATCTTGACTCCGCCCACGACGAGTTGATAGATGAGTGCCACCAGTAGGACCAGGGCCACGCTTACCAGCACACGCTCAAACGCGCCGGCCTGACCCACCACGATCTTGATGCTCACATCGGGATGACCGCGTTTCGTCTCCAAACTGTGCCTCTATGAGCCCCACCGAACTGTACAGCGAAGTGATGCCAACCATGAGATCAGCGGCCTTGTCCGGATGGCCTGGTGCCGAGAGCGGGAGTCGAACCCGCACGAGGTTGCCCTCATCGGTTTTTGAGACCGACGCGTCTGCCATTCCGCCACCTCGGCGCGGCCGTAATCGCCCACTTTGGGGAGGCTCGACAATATCATTCGCCGGTGCGCGTTACCGTGGCCGCCCTGCTGTGCGTCTTCCTCGCCGGCTGCGCAGTGACCGGCCCCTCGGCAGGCCCGGCCGCCAGCAGCACCTCTTCGCCGACTCCCTCGTTTGACCCGATGGCATCTGGCCCTCGGTTCTCGCAGCCGCCGGTGAGTCCCCCCACGCCGCCGAGCATCACGCTCCCCGGCTTCGCCTGCGCCAACTCGGGCGGCGGCAAGGCGGGCGTGACGGCGAATGTCACGGACGTGCGTGTCGGCCAGCAGACCGATTACGACCGCTTCGTGCTGCAGTTCGACAGCCCGGTGCCCACGTACACGGCCACGCGCCAGACCAGCCCCACGTTCAAGATGAGCCCCAGCAACCAGGCGATCACACTCAGTGGCACGTATGGCGTTCTGGTGACTGTTCACGTGGCGGCTGAGGCAAACACCTACAGCGGGCCTACCGACATCTCTCACGGTGAGTTCCGGATCATCAAGGAGGCACGCTTGACCCAGGACTTCGAAGGTACCGTGTCGTGGGCCCTGGGCCTCGACCACGGCGCCTGCATGCGCACCTTCACGCTCACCGGTCCGTCGCGCCTCATAGTCGATTTCTCCGCCACCTAAGAGGCCTTATCCAATGGCAGTCCAGCAGCCACCAGCGGCCCCCGTTGCTCCTGGTCTCACGCCCGCACCGCCGCGCAAGAAGACTGGGTGTGCCGGCTGCGGAGCCGGCTGCCTCGGCTGTCTTGGGGTGTTCGTGGTCGTCGTCCTCCTGCTCGTGGGGGGCGGTTGGTATTTCTTCGTGATCCAGGCCCAGGCAGGCGTTCCGGCGCCGGCCGGCCTGGTCGTGTACAGCGCGCCAGTCGACGTCGGCCGCGACGACTCCGGCTACCGGCCGGCAGTACCTGGTGAGTCGCTCACGTCGGGGAGCACGGTCCGCACGGGGCACACCGGGCACGCGGCGATCCAGTTTCCCGACGGCTCGTTAATACGCATGTCGCCCGACACCACCGCCACTGTCACCGCGGCGCAGCTCAACAGGGACGGCACCCTGCAGTCGGCCGGCCTGGCCCAGAAGATCGGCCGCACGCTCAGCAACGTCCAGCATCTGGTCGGCGGAGCCACCTTCCACGTCGGCGGCCACTCGGTCAGCGCCGAGGTGCGAGGCACTCAGTTCGAGGTGCTGGTCCGTGCCAACGGGACCAACCTGATCAAGGTGTTCGACGGCTCGGTGAAGGTCGCCGGCGCGACTACCGTCACAGTCACCGCCGGCCAGGAGGTGGACGCCGACGCGAGCGGCAAGCTTTCCAAGCCGCGGCTGATCCAGCCCGACACCCAGGACCCGTATCCGCTCGCGGCGCAATGCGCTCGGGCGGTATCCGCGGGTAACACGGCGGGCACGATGCAGTCGTCGATCGGCAACAGCCTGGCCACCGGACAGAGCGAAGAGGCGGACTATGACTCGCCAGGCGGCACGCTCGCCGTCGCGCTGTGCTATCCCGGGAGCCTGATGAGCGTCACGATCACCGATCCAAACGGGGCCCAGCTCCCGACCCAGCAAGGCGGGCCGCCGGTTCGGTTCAACGTCAACGGCCCGCCCGGACGCTATCGTGCGATCGTCCGCGCAGTCAGCGTGCCGGGGGCCGAGCCGTATGCGATCTCATTTGCGACCAACGCGGGTTGCGTCGAAGGCAACGTCGACACCGGGGGCGTAGTCCGCCAGACGGTGAGCAACGCGCAGATCGCCCAGTCGCTGTCGCAGGCGGGCGCCACCGGCATCACGCTGCAGGTGCAGGGCACGTCCCCGACCTCGGCCCGCATCTATTACTACTCCAACCTGGGCGGCGCCTCCGTCTCGTGGACGATCGATTTTTACGCCGCGACGCCGAACCTCGGCGTGGTGCTGACGCAGCTGACGGTCCGCGGGGTCAACATAACGACCCAGATCGTCTCCCGCCTCCCCCAAGGGACCGGCCAATCGGGCGTGTCGACCGATTTCACAGTCGACCGCGTGTATTCCTGCAACGGCCCGGGCGGCGGCATGATGGTCATCGAGGGCCACCGCTAGGCGCTGAGAGCGCTGGTAACCCCGGCAGCTCACGTTGAACCTGCTTGTGGGCGCGATCTGCGGTCCAAGACGCTACCTTTTACGGCCATGCGCGCCGTAGCCGTCAAACCAGCCCCCAGGCGCCGCGGCGGCCTCAGGTGGATCGTGGGGCTGCTGATCATCGTGCTGCTGGCGGTCGGGGCGGCGATCTGGCTCAATTCGGCCGCGGCCGCCTCCACTAACGCGGTCGCCACCCTCACCGTGTTCCTCCCCACGACTTCGGTCGCCCATAACGGTGGCGACTACGCGGACGCGAGCACAGGCTCGATCGTGCAGCCTGGCGACGCTGTCAAGACCGACGCCAAAGGCCGCGCCGCCATCCAGCTGCCGGACGGCACTCTGACCCGGCTGGCGAGCAGCACCGAGATCAAGCTGAGCTCCGCGCACTTCTCCAAGGACGGCAGCCTTCACGATGCCTCGATCACGCAGAAGGCAGGACGCACGTTCACCAATGTCCAGCACCTCGTTGGGGGCGCGACATTCAAGGTCTCGGGACAGTCCGCGACGGCCACCGTCCGAGGCACCAAGTTCGAGGTCTTCATCAAGCCGGACGGCTCGATGCTCGTGAAGCTGTTCGAGGGCCAGTTGGATTTCGCGGGCCCCAACAACTCCGTGCACCTGACCGCTCCGCAGCAAGCCACGGCGGACCCCGCCGGCAACGTCGGCCCGGCCGGGCCGATAGTGCCCGAGCCTGGCGACCCGTTCGGAGCCGAGATGGCCGCGTCTGACCAGACAAGCCAGGGCACGACCCCCGGCACCGAGCAGGACTACATCGGCCTGCCCATCCACAACGGGGAGAAGCAGCAGTTCACGTACAGCTTCGCGGGCGAGGGGCTCCTGAAAGCCGCCCTCGGCTATCCCGGTAGCGTCATGACGCTTCAGGTCAAAGCACCGGACGCGCAGATATACGCGAAAACCGGCGCCTCGCCAATCTTGGTGGTCGTCAACAACGCGCTCGCGGGCATCTACACGATCGTGGTCATCGGGGTCAGCGGGCTCGGTGCCGCCGGCGAGACGCCGTTCGTCAGCGTGGCGGCGTTGGAACCGTGCGCGAGCGCGAACATCGACTCGCGTGGCGCTGTGCGTCGCGGCCTGACGTCGCAAGACCTGGCGGGCAACATTCAGGTTTCGGGCGTGTCCAACTTGAACCTGACCGTAGTCGGTAACTCGCTTGCCGGCGCCGTCCTCAAAGGCACCGGCACATTCGATGGCGCGAGCTGGACAGGCACGGTCATCCTGCTCAAGCACGGACAGGGACTCCAGGTCACAGCTGTCGGAGCCACCGCGTTCGGCGTGGCCGTTCCCGCGGAGCAGGTCATGTCGCAGATCGGGACCGTCGTCGGCCAGGACCCGTCGAGCATCAACATCGGGTTCATCGTCGATCGCTTGTTCACGTGCAACGGGGTGGTGATCATCGATGGCCGCACAAACCTCTGAGTCGGGGGGGTTAGTGGAGGCCGAACACCCTGTGGGTGAACTTCACGAGCAGCGTGAGGCCGGTTCCATCCAGCAGCCAGGCCGTCTCGGCGACGCCGACCAGCAAGACGAGCACCGCGCTGAGCCCGATGCTTCCCCTCCGCATCGCCGGCCGCAGCCAGTGGATCGGCGCGTCGCCGCCGCGGGGATGGTTCAGCGCATCCTCGAGGCGGTCGAGGAGCTCACCAGCGGTCGGAGGACGGCGTGCCGGTTCGCGGTCCATCGCCTGCTGCAAGACGGCCGCGAATGGCGCGGGGAGATCTGGCGCCACGTCGTGAACGGTCGGCGGCGGCTCGTACAGCCGCCGGCTCAACGTCTCGATCCAGCTCTTGGATGAGAACGGGCGGCGCCCGGTCACGGCCTCGAAGATGACCGCGGCCAGCGAGTACACGTCGGCACGTCCATCCACCTCTCGGCCGACCAGGCGCTCCGGCGCCACGTAGTCGGGCGCGACCGGGCCGCCCGCGCTGGGTCCGGTGTTGAACGAGGCCACCGTGCCCAATCCGAACCCGGTCAGCATGGTGCGGCCGTCGTTGGCGAGGAGGATGTTGGCCGGCTTGACGTCACGGTGCACCGTTGCCCTGGAGTGCGCATAGTCGAGAGCGCTCGCGATCGGCCGCAGCAAGCTGATGATCCCGAGCGCGTCATAACGCACACCCGACCCCAGCACCTCATCCAGCGTCTTGCCGGGGATCAGCTCGGTCACCAGGTAGGGACGCTCACCGTCGTACGCAAGCTCGTAGAGCCGCGGAATGGCCGGATGTTCGAGCGCCACGTAGGAACGAAGCTCGAGGAGGAAGCGCCGGGAGAAGCTCACGTCGCGCGCGACTGCCGGCTCGATGGTGCGCAGCGCGACCCTCCGGTGCATGCGCGGATGCTCGGCCTCATAGATGACGCCGAGGCTGTCGGTCTCGATCTCGCGAACCACGCGGTAACCGCCGACCTCGAGACCGTTCTTGGCCGGGTCGGGTTTGGGCCGGGAGCCGTTCCGGCTCCGGCGCTCCGGTGCCATTCGAACCTGAACTTTAGCCACTAAGGGCGGTAGGCGCTATTCGGTAGCCTGGCCTCGCCTATCTTTGGCCTGCATGTCGGCGTGGCGGAACGGCAGACGCGCCAGCCTTAGGAGCTGGTGCCCGAAAGGGCTTGGAGGTTCAAATCCTCTCGCCGACACCTGGCCTCCCCACCGCGTGGGGAGGTCGGCGCGCAGCGCCGGGTGGGGACAAACGCTAACGTCTGATGATCAGGGCGTCGCCCTGACCGCCTCCGCCGCAGAGCGTCGCCGCGCCCAAACGTAGGCCCCGCCGCTTCAGCTCGTGGGCGAGCGTGAGCACCAGGCGTGCACCGCTGGCGCCGATCGGATGGCCGATGGCGACGGCGCCGCCGTTGACGTTGACCCGCTCCTCGTCCAGCTCGAGCATGTGGGTTGCGTTCAAGGCCACGGCTGCAAACGCCTCGTTGATCTCGACCAGGTCCAGGTCGCGAGCCGCGAGCCCGGCCTTCTTGAGCGCGTTGACGAGCGCCAGCGCCGGCACCGTGTGCAGCCAGGCATAGCGATCGGCGCTCATGCCGTGCGCCACGACCTCCGCCAGTGGCTCGGCTCGGAGCTTCCGGGCTCGATCCTCTGACATGACGACGACCGCGGCCGCGCCGTCTGAGATCTGCGAGGCATTGCCGGCGGTGATCGTCCCGTCCTTCCTGAAGGCGGGCGCCAGCTTGCCGAGCGACTCCGCGGTCGTGCCGGGCCGTATCCCCTCGTCCCGATCGATCCTGGTCGTGGGCCCGCGCTTCGACCTCAGCTCGACCGCAACCACCTCGTCCGCCATCACGCCCGCGTCCCACGCACGCTGCGCCCGCTCGTGGGAGCGCGCCGCCCACTCATCCTGCTCCTCACGCCGAATTTCCAGCTCGCGATTGACGTCGTCCGAGCTCTCGCCCATGTGTTGGTTCAGGAAGGTGGACCACAGGCCGTCGTGGACCATCGAGTCGATCAGCTCGGCGTTGCCCATGCGGGCGCCGAAGCGCGCTTTCGGCACCAGGTACGGCGCCTCCGACATCGACTCCATCCCACCTGCCACCACGACCTCGACTTCGCCAGCCCGGATGAGCTGGTCCGCCAGGGCGATCGCGTTGAGGCCCGAGAGGCACACCTTGTTGATGGTCAGGGCCGGCACCTGGGGTGGGATCCCGGCCTCGATGGCCGCCTGTCGCGCGGTGATCTGGCCTGCGCCCGCCTGGAGCACCTGGCCCATGATCACGTAATCGACGTCTTTGCCCTCCACGCCGGCGCGATCGAGGGCGGCGCGGATGGCATGGGCACCCAAGCTGACGGCAGG
This sequence comes from Candidatus Dormiibacterota bacterium, assembly GCA_036393875.1. GTDB lineage: Bacteria > Chloroflexota > Dormibacteria > Dormibacterales > Dormibacteraceae > UBA10449. The sequence goes on along the minus strand of DASWGF010000087.1, from coordinate 21,640 downwards.
CACATCCCTGAACGCTCCGCCAAACTTGCCGATGGGAGTGCGCGCGCCCGCTACGATCATCGAGGCCATAGCCGCAGTCTAGGGAGATAAGTAAGAAAGATGAGGAACGCGCTGCTGGTCATCGATATCCAGAACGACTTCGTGGAGGGGGGCGCGTTGCCCGTGACCGGGGGAAGACAAGTGGCTGCCATGGTGTCCAGGCACGTCCGCCACTTCAAGCAGGAATACAACTTCGTGGTCGCCACGCGTGACTACCACGAGGACCCCGCCGGCCACTTCTCTGACCACCCTGATTTCGCCACCACATGGCCACCCCACTGCCTCATCGGTACCCAAGGCGCCGCACTCTGCACGCCTATCTTCAACCTGGTTCGGGAGAAGTTCATCTCGGTGGTCGTCGACAAGGGCCAACATGCCCCGGCCTACTCCGGTTTCGAGGCCATGGACGCGCGCGGTCACCCGCTGCTCGATGTCCTCAAGGAGGCCCGCGTCGACCACATGGACATCTGCGGCCTCGCCACCGACTACTGCGTGCGGGCGACCGCTCTCGACGCCCGCAAGCACGAATTCCAGGTCCGGGTGCTGGTCAACCTGTGTGCGCCTGTGAACGCGGAGACCGGCATCCAGGCGCTGGAAGAGATGAAGGCGGCCGGCTGCTCCATCCAGGCAGCGACCGCGCCCTAGGCCGACGTCCTCCGCGCCCCTCTCCCCCCAGGGGGAGAGGGGATCAAAAGGCCGGCCACGACGGCCGACCTCCAATCAAGCGCCTGACTAGCGGCGGGCTTTGCTCTTGGCCGGAGTGCCCTCGTACTTGAAGGAGACGTTCAGCCTGACCCGGTAGGAGGCGACCTTCCCACCATCGATGGTCAGGTCCTGGCGCACGACCTCCGCAACGCGCAGGTCGCGCAGCGACTTGGCCGCGGTCTCGATCGCGCTCTTCGCGGCCGCTTCCCATGACGTGGTGCTGGTCCCGACCAGCTCGGTCACTCGGTAGACGCTATCGGCCATGAGTTGCCTCCTCTATCAATGAACTGAATCAATCCTCATTGTCGCGCGGCACGATCCAATTTGCGTAGGTCGGGCAGCACCTCGGCGACCTTGCCGGCGAGCGCCATTGGTTGTCCGCCGCGGAGGTAGATGACCTGCTCGGTGACGCCCATCTCCAGGAAACGCGCGCACAGCTCGAGCAGCTCCGCACGGTTCGCGCCGTCCCAGCCGAACTGGATCGACCGCCGGATCTCAGATGGATCCCGACCGACCGAGGCACATGCTTCCTCGAGCATCGCAGTGAGCTCGGTGACCTTTTCGGGATCTCCGCCGGCGATGTTCCAGACGTCCGCGTGGCGAGCGACGAGACGTAGGGTCGTGGCGCCCGAGGCTCCGACCCAGATCGGCGGGTACGGCTTCTGGACCGGCTTCGGGTTGGCGATCGCGTCTTTGAAGTGGTAGTAGCGGCCGTCGAAGTTGGTCCGCTCCTCGGTCCACAGCGACTTGATGATGCGCAGCGATTCGCTCAGCATCCCGACCCGGTGGTCGAGCCCCTCGATGCCGTACATCGTGTGCTCGACCTCCGCCCATCCCGCCCCGAGGCCGAACTCGAGCCGGCCGCCAGACAAGTGGTCGATGGTGACCGCCATCTTGGCCAGGACGACCGGATGGCGATACGTGTTGCCGGTGACCAGGCACCCTAAGCGCACGCGCTTGGTCGCCTCGGCCATCGCCGCCTGTAGGGTCCAGCCCTCGTAGATGACGCGCCCCGGACCTCCGTCGCCGATCGAGGCCAGGTGGTCGAAATCCCACACGTGATCGAAACCGCCCTCGTCCGCGATGCGCCAGACGCCGCGCAGCGCCTCGATGGTCGTGTCCTGGCCGGAGAGCTTGATGCCGAAGCGCAGAGGGTGCGTCATATCGGCAGGTTAATGAAAGCGAAGACGTCGAACGCGGATCGGATGGCGGTACTGCTCCGCGAAACTCTCGGCGGTCATCCCGAGGCCCTCGATCTGGCCTCGGTACTTGCGCATGTAGGCCGGCTCTCGGTGGGCAGGCGCTTGCGACTTTGGAATGATCGCGTACCCCGATACGCGGACGAGATCGCCGCCAACTTCGTCGCTGTTGAGGTGCAGTTCGACATACGGGTTGGCTTTCACGTGCCGGACCTTGACGCCCGGTACCGCGTAGATGAGGAAAGACTTGCCATCCCACAAGAACCAGACCGGCACAGCCTGTGGTCGGCGATCGCGGCCGGTGGTCACAAGCCAGATCACCAACTCCTTCTTCAGGCGGCTCAGCGCATGTTTGCCAGGCGCGACCACATCGACAAGTATCGCCACGACGGCTGCGTCATTCCAGGCACTTACGATGGCGGCGACATGAGCCCGCGGTCGCGGTCGGCCGAGCAATGGACGCTGTGACGGAGTAGGCATCCACATACTTCGCGTTCGGAACCGGCCGTTTGATCGGCGGCTGAGACGGGGAGATTAGGAGCATGAAGAAGACGGAACCGACGACCAAGACCGAAGCCGAGTGGCGTAATGAGCTGACCCCCATGGAGTTCCACGTCCTTCGCGAGAAGGGCACCGAGCGGCCCTTCACCGGCGAGTACTGGGACACCGACACTCCTGGCGTCTATCTGTGCGCCGGCTGCGGGGCCAAGCTCTTCGAGTCTGAGACCAAGTTCGACGCCCACTGCGGCTGGCCGAGCTTCTACGCGCCGGCTGAGGACGCCCCCGTCGAGGAGCACGTCGACCGCAGCCTCTTCATGACCCGGACCGAGGTCACCTGCGCCAACTGTGGCGGGCACCTGGGCCACGTGTTCGACGACGGGCCGAAGCCGACGGGCCTTCGCTACTGCATCAACTCGGCGTCGATCAAGCTCGACCCGAAGTGATCACCGGGAGGCCAGAAACTTCCTGACGATCGGGCTCGCCTCCTTGGGCTGCCAGGCCTTGTAGGCGTCGCGAAGCGGCACCGGCCATTCGATGTCAACGTCGATACGTGTCCCGAAACCACCCGCGCCGGCCAGGACTCTAAGGGTGAGCTCCAGAACACGGCGTTGCATGGTCTTGTCGCCGGGCATGCCAAACGAGTGGCCAAAAGGAAACTCCACCCCGACGATGCGCGGCGCCCTTCGCTCCTCCGCGACGGCCGGCATCATCGTCACCACCACCGTCGGAATTCCGGCCGCTTCGATCCACCGTGCCAGCACGGGCACGTTCGAGCAGCAGTCGGGTCAAGCCGGGGCGAGGATCAGGCCGTCGGCCGGCTGGTCGCGGAGCATCGCCACGAGCTCCGGCAGTGTCTCGTTACGCCAGCCCTCCAGGCTCCGATCCTGGTAGCCCATCACCGAAATGTGGTTGGCGGTCGCGCTGCCGACCACACGTTCGTCGACAAGCTGTTGGAGCATGCGTGCAGGCAAGGCGATTTCGGGGTCGGCCTTGATGTCCTCGCCATTGATATGGAGATGAGCCACGCCGATGTCCGCCGCGTCTGCTCCCGCCGGTATCGAACGCCATGATGGGTCGCCCCATTCGGGATGGCTCTGCTCGCGGTCGATGTCGAAGGATGGCTGCGTGCTCCGGACGTAGAGGCCGGCCGAGGTGAGGAGGGCGATGCGGGCTCCTGCCAATCGCTTTTCGAAAGGCGCCCAGACCGGCGCCTCCTCTCCAGGAAACGGGCCTCGTCCTTCATACAGCGGGCGGAAGCTGCGCGGCAAGAACCTGTAGCTGTCGACGATCACGTGTCTGCTCCCACCAGCGTGCCGGTGACAACGGCCATCACCGAACCGCCGACCTCGATCTTGGTCGGAATGTCCTCGTCCGCCCCGTATTCGAGCCGGATGTGGATGATGCTCTGGCGGCCCATCTTCGTTCCCTGTTCGCTCGTGATCGACACGCTCCGGGAGCGTGGCACCAGGCCGTACTTGACTGCGAAGGCGCCAAGCGGGCCACTGGCCGACCCGGTGGCGGGGTCCTCGTCGATTCCGCTCCCTGGGGGCGCGAACATCCGGCTGTACAACCGGTTCGCACCCGCAGGCCCAAACAAGAACACCGGCAGCGGCGCACGCCCGGCGAATGCCGCGCGAAGGCGGGTTTGCTCGGACACCGCCGCATCGACTGCGCGCGCATCTCTCAGGGCAACGTAGAGAAAATCCAGTCCCGTGGTTGCTACCTGCAGCGGCACATCAGCGATCAGGTAGCTCTCGTCGAGTCCAAGACCCGCGGCGATGCGCCGCCGATCTGTGATCACCTCGCCGAAGCGGAGTGGCGGATGCGTCATCCAGAAGGTGAGGCCGTTCGGCCCGCGCTCTCCGCGGACAGCGACTGGGCCGACGCCTTCCTCGAGGGCGAACTCGAGAGCATCACCCGGCACAAGGCCCTGCGTCGCGAGCACCCATGCGGTTCCGATGGTCGGATGGCCGGCAAACGGCAGCTCGGTTCCGGGAGTGAAGATGCGGACCTTGGCGGCGCATCCAGGTTTTGACGGCGCCATAACGAACGTGGTCTCTGAAAAGTTCATCTCGCGCGCCACGCGCTGCATGACGTCCGGCGCGATGTCGCCTGCGTCGAGCACCACCGCCAGCTGGTTGCCGGTGAGCGCGCGATCGGTGAACACATCGACGATGTGAATCGGATGATCCATTTGCGTCCTGTTGCCTCCCCACTTATGTACTCAACGCGGATACGACGGCAGCCAGACCCAGGGCAATGATGGCAAGACCGCTGGCGGTGCTGATGCCGCGAACGACGCGCGGGGTGATCCGCGTACGAAGGCCCGCGGCCAGGGCCGCGAGCACGCACCACCAGGTCACCGATCCCAATAAGACACCGACCACGAGCAGGGCCGGGCGGAGGTAGCCGGCGGTGAGGCCCGCGCCCAAGGTCGCGGCCAGTGCCGCGAAAGAGATGATGGTGGCGGGGTTGGTGATGGTCAGGCCGAACGTGGAGACATAGGCCCACGCCAGGCCGGCGCCGTTCGTAGATACGGACTCCGTCGTGTTCGGCCGCTCGAGAACGATCCTCGTGCCCAGCGCGACCAGCAGCACGCCGCCGGCCGGCGCGAGCCAGCGGCGCTCACCTGTGAGCAGGGTCGTGATCGCGCCCACGCCAAACACGCCGAGTGCCGCATAGAAGCCATCCGCGGTGGCGACGCCAAATCCGGAGAACAGCCCGTTGAGCCAGCCGGCAACGAGGGTGCGCCTAAGGCAGAGGAAGAAGATCGGGCCGGGCGCCGCCGCGATGGCAAACCCGAGAGCGAAGCCCCGAAATAGGACGCTGGACACCCGAGCCTCTCATGGCCGGCAATTGTATTGGCTCGGGCTACGGGAAATAGAGAGGGCGGTCCCAGTCGCCTAGCGCGTAATCTGTCGGCTGATCGTGAAGCGGCTTGCGAAGGCGGTGCTGTAGCGGCCCCGGCAGAGTTGAAGTCGCCGATGAGGCGGCGTCTGCTCACGTATGGCGCCATCGCCGCCGGGGTGGCCGTGGTAGTCCTGGTCGGGGCGGCCGCGTACGGGTCCTTGCAGGTCCCGTTCCAGGCGCCCACTGTCAGCAGCCCTGTCCCGGCGCTGGGATGCACGCCCGCGCCGTGCGCCGACCTGCGCGGTTACACGCTCTGGGTGACGAACCTCGACTTGCAGGGCAACCTGGTGACGATGCAGATCACTTTCCGCAACTCGAGCAATTCCACGCATGCATCGCCCGACGACCTGGTCCTCATCGACTCGCAGCGCAACTCGTCGAGACCGATCTTTGACGCGCCCTCGTGCACTCCATGGTCGCGCCACGAGTTCAATCACGGGGCCACATACGGACCGATCGTCGTCTGCTTCAAGGCGGGCACGTCGGCGCCTCCACTTGTTCTCCGCTGGTCGCCGGACTTCGGCCTCGTCTGCTGCCGGACCGACATCAAGCTGACCTGATCCTCAGCGCAAGGTCGGGACGGTTCGTGATGAGGACTGCCACGCGTGGGTCGTCAATGAACCGCGCGATGTTGACCTCGTCGTCGACCGTCCACACCCAGGCCGGCAGGTGCACGCGAGCGCAGTAGTCGAGGACCCGAAGGCCGGCAAGCCGTTGGTGAACGGCCGCGAAGTCCGCGTGGCAGCGGCGCAGCCGCACGGCGGGAAACAGCTCACTCCATCGCACGCGGAGGTAGCGCCAGGGCGGTGCGCCCTCCAGATCTTCGCCCAGGGTCAGTCCGGCGCGCGCCGTCGGAAAGGTCCCTTTGATCGCGCGAATCGAATCGTCACCACCGGTGAAAAAGACCGGACTGTGCGCGCAGCCCGCCTGGATGAGGCGAACGGTGGCCGCCTCGTCTCCGGCTTCCTTGACGTCGACATGGAGCCCGACTCTGCCGTCGACCAGCTCCATCACCTCGTCTACCTTCAGGAGCTCCGAACCGAGCTCTTGCCTCAGGGCCACAAACGACAGCTCGTGCACGGTGCGGCCTGAAGGCGTGCGATCGTCGTGGTAATTGACAGAGACGCCGTCCGCGCTCCGGCGCACGTCGATCTCGACATAGTCGACGCCCAGGGCGATGGCGCGGCCATAGCGATCGGCAGCCGGCAGGCCGGGAATGCCGCATTCGCCGCGGTGAGCATCGATCAGAGTTCGCACGGTGGCTTGCCATGCCCAGCTTGATGCATAGAAACTGAGGTGATGGCAGGGCTGCACCCGGTGGTCGTTATCACTGGGGCGACTGGCGCGATCGGCTCCGCGACGGCGTCTTTGCTCGCGCGCCGTGGTGCCCGCCTCCTGTTGCTGGGCCGCGCCTCGGACCGGCTGGACACCATGGTGGAGCGGCTGGACCGCGACAACCGGGTCTCCAGCGTGGAGGTCGACCTGTCGTCGCTCGCCTCGGTGCGTCTCGCGGCGCGCCAGATCTCACGCACGGTTGCGCATGTGGACGCGCTCCTGAACGTCGCGGCGGTGTTCACATCCGAATACCAGCAAACCGATGATGGTTTCGAGCTCATGCTCGCCATCAACCACCTCGGCCCTTTCCTTTTGACCAACCTGCTCCGCGATCGACTGTCCGGCGCCGGGCGCGTGGTCACGGTCACGGCGCCCTCCTCCACCCGGGTCGACGTCGATCAGCTTGTTTCGAAAGGCCACTTCAGCCCCCTGCGCACGTTCGGGGCCACCAAGGCCGCCAACCTCCTGTTCACGTTCGAGCTCGCGCGGCGCGCGAAGAGATGGGACGTGCGCGCCTGCGCTTACCACCCTGGACTGGTCCGCTCCGAGCTCATGCGAGAGGCGCCTCGGCCGATCCGACTGCTGACGCGAATCGTGTCCGGATCGCCGGCTCGCGCCGCTGAGGACCTGGCCGAGCTGGCCATTTCGCCGGCGTTTCAGAGCACAACGGGCTGGCTGTTCAAGGGCACCCGCCGCGTCGATCCTCCGAAGTCGACCCTGGACCTCGAAGCCCAACACAGCCTGTGGAAGCGCACCGCCGAGCTGGTGGAGCTGGACACCCTAAGTTTCTGAACCTCCATACCGTGCTCGTCGCTGCTTCACATCGCATTCACAACCGCGTCGAAGGATGAGAGGCATCAAACCACTCGTGACAAAGGAGTAACGGCAATGAGACGCGGTTTCGGTTTTCTGTGGGTGGCGCTGACGGGCATCCTGCTCGCGGCAGTCGGCACCATCGCTTACCAGGCCGGCTGGGCGGCGGGCGCAGCCACGCAGCTGCCCGCCGGAGCGGCGGCGGCGGCCCCGTATTACTACTACGGTCCGCATTTCGATGGCTTCGGATTCTTCGGTTTCTTCTGGTTCCTGTTCATCCTGTTCCTGCTGTTCGTGCTCTTTCGCATCGCGCGGTTCGGCCGCGGCTGGGGGTACGGTGGCTGGGGCTACCGCGGCGGTTACGGGGGCCACGGCTACAGCGGCGGGAAGGGCAGCATTCCGCCCGCGATCGACGAGCGGATGCGGGAATGGCACCCGCGAGCGCACGGCGAGCCCGCGCCCGCGCCACCGTCAGATACCAAGACCGTCTGACTTAAGGAACACCGGCACCGGGGGCGGTGAGCCCTCGGTGCTGTTCCGGATCCTTACGATGGACGCGGTGACGACCATCCTGGTCGTGGACGATGAGCCACGCATCGTCCGGCTGGTTCGCGACTACCTCGAGCATGGTGGGTTCACCGTGCTCGTCGCTTCTGATGGCCCAACCGCCCTGCGGACGGCGCGTACGGGACGCCCGGACCTCATCATCCTCGACCTTGCGCTGCCGGGGCGGGACGGACTAGATGTGACGCGCGCCCTTCGGCGCGACGGTGAGGTGCCGATCATCATGTTGACCGCGCGGACCGAGGAATCGGACAAGCTGGTCGGCCTCGAGCTCGGCGCCGACGACTACATGACCAAGCCGTTCAGCCCCAAGGAGCTGGTCGCTCGGGTACGCGCAGTTCTGCGGCGGGCTGAGGGCATGCGGCGACCCGCGGACGTGATTCGGGTTGGCTCAGACGTTGAGCTCGATGTCCCGCGAATGGACGTGAGGATTGGCGGTCGCCGCGCGGAGCTCACCAAGACCGAGTTTCAAATCTTGGCGACGATGGCGAGACAGCCGGGCCGTATCTTCACGCGCGCTCAACTGCTCGACGCCGTGAAGGGCGTGGCCTTCGAGTCCTACGAGCGAGCGATCGACGCCCACATCAAGAACATCAGGCGGAAGATCGAGCCTCAGCCCGGCCGGCCCCGATATGTGCTGACGGTGTTCGGAGTCGGTTACCGTTTCGCCGAGCCAACCGACCGATGAAAACCGCATGGGGACCGCCTCCCCGCCGCCGGCCGCCTTGGTGGCCGGAGAACCAGCCCTGGCCGCCACCGCGCCGTTGGCGCCGCGGAGGCCTGCCTTTTTTCTGGCGCATGGGTTGCTTGATCCTCGGCGTGATCGGGCTGGTCGCCGTGGTCGGCGCCCTGGTGACAGCCCTGGTGATCACGTTGCTGAGCTGGCTCCTGGGTCCGACTGCGCTCAGCCAGAGCACGGCCGAGGTGGTACTGGTGATCACTTTCCTGCTCCTCGGCGCCTCAGCGGTCGTGGCCCAGCGTGGTATCCGGCGCTTCTCGCAGCCAATGGACAACCTGATCGAGGCTGCGAGCAGGATCGAGAAGGGAGACTACTCGGCCCACCTGTCCGAGACCGGCCCGAGGGAGTTGAGGTCGGTCGCCCGAGCCTTCAACGCGATGTCAGCTCGCCTCAAGACCAGCGACGAGCAGCGCCGGAGCTTCCTGGCCGACGTCGCACACGAGCTGCGCACGCCGCTGTCGATCATCCGCGGGCAGGCGGAAGCGATTGCCGACGGCGTGTATCCGGGGGATCCCGATCACCTGATGCCCATCCTCGATGCGACCCGCACACTCGAGGTCCTGGTCGAGGACCTGCGCACGCTCGTGCTCACCGACGCGGGCAGCCTGGTGCTGAATCGAGAGCACATCGAGCCCGGCGCGCTGGTCCTAGACGTGCTGGCGTCGTTCGAGACCCAGAGCGAAGCCTTCGGCGTGAGCATGGCGTCGGCGATCGACTCTACTGTCCCTCCGGTCGACGTCGATCCGGCGCGCATACGCAGCGCCCTTGCCAACGTCGTCTCGAATGCGATCCGCCACACGCCCGCGGGGGGGTCGATTCGGATCGAGGTTCATACAGCCGGCGATCAAGTGGCGATGACCGTACAGGACACCGGGGAGGGCATCTCGCCGGAGATCCTCCCGCGCGTTTTTCAGCGCTTCGTCAAGGGGCCCGGTTCGACGGGTTCCGGCCTGGGCCTGGCGATCACCCACGACATCATCACGGCCCACGGCGGCACGGTCGACATTCAGAGCACCGTCGGCTCAGGCACGACGGTCCGGATCATGCTCCCGCCCGCCACCTGACAAAAACGCGGCGATCCGCAAGACGCGTGCATCTGAAATGATCTACGTGCTTGGCCAAGAAGAAGGGTAAGAGCTCGACCAGGACGGTGGCCGCTCAGACGATCGACCGCCGGCGTCCGTCACGACCGCTGGAGGGGGAAGACCTTCGCACCACGCGCTGGGAGGACGCGCGCCACTGGATGAGCATCTACGCCGATCTCCTCGAGTTCAAGCGCGGGATCCTGGATCGGGTGCGCCACGACATGGCCGGCCTGGAGCCCATCGCCCGGAAGGCGGCGTCTGTCGACCTGGGAATCATCGAGGCCCAGATGTATGGATATGAGCAGCGCCTGGATCTCTGGTACCGCCGGCTCTGGGAGCTCCACGGGTTGTGGCTGGATCCGGCCGGCCGGCTGGTGAAGCACAAAGGTCGCGAGATGGCTCTGACCAAGCGAGAGTTTCAGCTCCTGCAGTTCCTTCTCGACCACCCCCACCGGTTCTTCACGACGGTGCAGATCCTTGGTCAGGCATGGGCCGACCCGGCCCTTTTCCCGGAGGAGGTCCGCAATTACGTCCGCCGGCTCCGGAAGATCCTCAGCGATCTCGCGATCCCGGCCGACCTCGTCAACAAGCCAGGCAAGGGCTACTCCCTGATTTTCCGCGCCGACTGAGCGGAGCTCCCCGGCCGGGCCTGCAAATGTTGCTGATCTTTTTACGCCCGGCCTCGTATTACTGCCGCATGGACAAGGTCCTGCCCAAGAAAGCGCGTCCCGACGTCGACGCGGCAGTGCGCGGTGGGGACTGGACGCAGGCCATGGATGGCGAGGGCGCCCCTGAAAACGCAACGCTCGAGCATGCCCTTTATTGGAGGCAGATCTACGCGGAGATACTCGCCATGGAGGAAAAGGTGCTGGCCCGCATCCGCCAGCTGATGACCACGCAGTCCGACGAGGGCCGCCGCGAGGTCGAGCTGACGAACGTCCCTGTTGTCGTCGCCCAGGCCGAAAGATTCCGGCAACGCCTGAGCTATTGGGATGCGCGGGTGGCACAGCTCAACGGCCATCCTCGCCTGGAGACAGAGGCAGGCCCGGCTGACCTGTAAAGCAATTTGCATTCCGGCAAAAAGTTGCTGACTTTATTACGCGGGGTAGCCGAACGTCCGTGCTGTGGATCTTAGATCCTGGGGGAAGAATTGGAACGAAGCCGCCCTGCGGCGCATCGTGAACATGCCGCGGCACGCGCCCTCCCGCCCGTGGCCCTTGCTCGGCATGCTGGCGCTCGGGTTGGTTGCCGGCGTGGCGATCGGCGGCTATGCCGCATCGCAACGTTCGCAGATGAAACGGCTCGTTGATTACGCCCATCGCCTGGGGGATGAGCTGGCTGGTGTAGATGAAGCTCCCGTCAAGCCCCTATCTGTTGTCACATCCCCCCGTTCCAACCACCGCCGCAGGGCGGCGGCCAAGGTTTAGACGCCTATGGTGACTGGCACGTAGCGATTCTTTAGACATCTCTCCGTCGGGCCTCGCGGACCTTCCCCCCAACCCCCCGCGAGGCCTTTTCTTTTTGCCCCACTGAGCCGTCAGGCGGACGGAGTCTTATTTCGCCGGCGGCTTTGCCGGCGCCGGCGGAGCTGCAGGCGCTCCCTTGTGCCGGGCCCGCCTTGCGACCAGGCGAAGCTGAAGGATCCTGCCCGCGCCGAAGGCCAGGACGACGACCGCCCCCAGGATCATCGCGAACAGCAGCGCCACCGCGAGCGGCAATTGCCCCTGGAACATCAGGAAGTGCACCTCCACGTTCTGGAGGTTTTGCAGGATGAAGACGAGGATGACCACCAGGATCACTATGCCGATGACCAGCGCAGTCCACGCGCCACTGAGGCGGGTTTGGCGCTCGCCCCGATAGGGTTGCTCGCCCTCTACTTCTGATTCGGCAGAACCTTCAGCCACTTCGCGTTTATACCTCAATCGTCGCTGGGAAACGAGCGATTCGGCAGTTTTGGCGCCACCGGGGCCCATCACGGGCGCTCGAGCGTCATCGCTGCCGCGCTCTACAATCGCCTGACCATCCTTTGCATCCAGGATGTGGAATGAGGAGGCTTATTGATGGTTGGGCGCACCCAAGGGGAGCGAGGCCGATCCAAAGAGCAAGCTAACAAGGATCTGGTCAGGCGCTATCACGATGCCTTGGAACGGGGAGCGCCAGACGAGGCGGCACAGATGTGGGCACCCGATGCCGCTAATCACGCAGCGGGACGATACGGATCGCAGCAGCCACGTGGCCGGGATGCTGTCAGGAGGGTCTTCGAGGCCCTTCGGACTGCCTTTCCCGACCGTCGCTGGCAGATTGATGACCTCATCGCGAAAGACGACTTCGTCGTCTGCCGAGTAACGGTCAGCGGCACGTTTGGGGTCAGACCGCGCCGTCCGCCGGATCCTTTGCCAAACGGTTGGGTCGGTGTTGAGAGCACGGCACTGATCCCGCCGTCGGCCGCGGGAAAGCCTTACTCCGTGAAGCACATCCACATCTTTCGGATCGCCGATGCCTTGATCGCGGAACACTGGGCGGCCCGAGACGACCTCGCTCTGCTCCTCCAACTCGGCGCGATCTCCCCGCCAGAGTCCTGAAGATCCAGCAGCCCCTCGCCCATCTGCTTAGAGCGGCGCGAAACGGGGTTCGTGCCCCTAGACCAGCAACTTCTCCAGTCGTTGCCAAGGCTTAGTTTTAGTCTTAGTCGAAGTTGGGGGTCAAGGCGCAATTTCTTCGCCTAGGTATCTTGACAAACTTCCTTAAAGTCTTAAATTAAGCTGGTCTGATGTCAACGAGCCGAGCGACGATCCGCGACTTACGGCGGCGCAACCGATCGACGCTGCTGCGGCGGCTGTTCTTCGCGGGACCGCTTGGCCGCCAGGAACTGGCGCGCCAGACCGGACTGAGCTCGGCGACGGTAACCAACGTGATGAGCGCTCTGATTGCAGAGGGCGTGGTCGTCGAGGCTGGGGTTGAAGAGTCGGATGGCGGGCGGCCGCGCGTGCTCTTACGAGTGAACGGCAACCATCGTCTCGTCGCCGGGGTGGACGTCGGAGAGACACGGGTGCGCGTCGAGCTGTTCGATCTCGCAATGCGAAAGCGCGCCGGTAGTGAAGTCGCGATTCATCCTGCTCACCACGAACCCGGCGTCATCGTGGAGGCAATTTCCAAGGGACTGGGCCGGGCGATGTCCGACTGCAGCGCGGATATTGACTCGATTCTGGGAATCGGGGTGGGCGTCCCAGGGGTCGTGGAGTCGTTCGGAGAACAGGTCGTTCACGCCCCTGGCTTCGGCTGGAGCCACGTGCCGTTCGGCGGAATGCTCGCGTCACGAACAGGACTGCCGGTCCTGGTCGACAACGGGGCCAAGACGATGGGGCAAGCCGAGATGTGGTTCGGCGCCGGGCGCGGCGTACAGCACGCCGCCATCGTGCTCCTGGGAACCGGCGTCGGGGCCGCCATTTTCACGGACGGTTCGCTCTATCGCGGCGCGACTTCCAGCGCTGGCGAGCTGGGTCACACATCTGTGGTTGTCGGCGGCAGACGCTGTCGCTGCGGAGCCAACGGGTGCCTCGAGGCATATGTGGGCTCCGGCGCCATCCTGGAACGGTGGGCCCAGTTGTCGGGACAACGACTCCCACCGGACGCAGACGAAGAGGCGGCTCTGAAGGAACTCCTATCTAACACCCTGGAGGATGGCCCAGCCTCCACGCTGCTCGACGAAACAGCCGCCTACATCGGCGTCGGCATTGGCAACCTGGTCAACCTCTTCAACCCAGAGCGGATTGTGATCGGCGGCTGGGTTGGGCTGCTGCTGGGCCCGGCATTGCTGCCTCGGATTCGCGACGCCGCTTCCGCCCAGGCACTGAACTATCCGTTTGGCCGCGTCTCGATCGAGTTGGGCCGGCTCGGTTCTGACGCGGTGGCCCTCGGCGCGGCGACATTGGTCGCCGAACAGTTCCTGACCCACAGCGATGGTCCTCTACGTCAGCGCGAGTCGCAACCGTCAACCGTCGGCGGGTCCGTCTCGAATTCAGCGGCCCTCGAGACTGCTCGCTCCCACCAGCCTTAGAGGAGAAGAGATATGTTCGGCACCCGCTTCCGCATCACTTGCGGCATAGCTACCGCCGCCTTGTTTTTGGTGGCGTGCGGTTCCAGTCCGGCGAGTCCGGCCAAGACCCTCAAGATTGCGTTCCTGATGCCCTGCTCGACCTGTGCGGACCGTTTCGAGCACCAGGACAAGCCCGATTTCATCGCCGCGGTGCACGCGATCGACCCCAGCATCCAGGTGATCGCCAACAATGCCGAGGGCAGCGACCCGAGCCAGATCTCCCAGGCAGAGGCCGCCCTCACAAGCGGAGCCAACGTGATCGTCATTTCCCCTCTCGATGAGGCCACCGGTCAGGCCATCGTGTCCAAGACAGCCGCTGTGCACGTGCCTGTGATCTCCTATGACGGACTCCTGACTGGAGCCAAGGTCGATTTCTACGCTTCGTTTGACAATGTCAAAACTGGCGTGGCTCAAGGCCAGTATCTCGTCGACAGTTTGCCGGCCGGCGCCTCAGTGGCCATGATCAACGGAGCTCAGGACATTGCGCCGGGCCGCCAGTTCAAGCAGGGGGCGCACCAGGCTCTTGACCCGGCGTTCGCCTCGGGTAAGCTCAAGCTGGTCTACGAGGCCGACACGCCTCAGTTCAACCCGGCAAAGGCGCAGCAGGAGATGGAGCAGGCGCTCACCAAGCTCAACAACCACGTGGACGCCGTGCTCGTTGCGAACGATGGAATGGCGGGCGGTGTCGTGGCCGCACTCACAGCGCAGCACTTGGCCGGCAAGGTCGTCGTCACCGGTCAGGATGCCACCGATGCCGGTTTGCAGCGAATCGTGCTCGGGACGCAGTCGATGACCGTCTACAAGTCGATCAAGCTGGAAGCTCAGGCTGCCGCCCAGGTTGCCGTCGCGCTTGCCAAGGGCGACCGCAGCAAGATCCAGTCGGTCTCAAACGCCACGACCGACAATGGCGCTGGCAGCGTTCCGTCGAACATCCTGCAGCCGACGGTGATCACGAAGAGCAATGCCGCGACTGTGGTGACCGACGGATTCACAACCTGGCAGAACATCTGCGCTGGCGCTCCCTCCGGCAGCACCTGTCCCCCGAGCTGATGCAGGCCGGCGTAAACCCAGGAGCGGGGCCCGTGGTCCCGCTCCTCCGGCTTCGAGGAATCTGGAAACGTTACGGCGCGGTGGTTGCGCTCCAGGGCATCGACCTGGATGTCGCTGCGGGAGAGGTCGTCGGGCTGGTGGGCGACAACGGGGCCGGCAAGTCGACGCTGGTCAAGATTGTCGCCGGGACCGAGCGCGCGGACGCCGGAGAGTTCGTTTTTGACGGTGCGCCTAGACGGGTCGCCAGCCCGCACGACGCGGTCGCGCTTGGAATCGCGACCGTCTACCAGGACCTCGCCCTGTGCGAGAACCTGAACGTAATCGAGAACATTTTCTTGGGCAGGGAGCTCGCGGCCGGTCCTCTGGTGGGGCCGCTGCGGCAACTCCGCGAACCAGACATGGCCCGCATGGCCGGGGACACGCTGAGCTCACTTTCGATACGCATGCCATCCCTGCGCCAACCAGTCGCTTTACTTTCCGGCGGGCAGCGGCAGGCCGTGGCTGTCAGTCGAGCGGTCCTCTGGGGGTCGAGGCTTGTCCTTCTGGACGAGCCGACCGCGGCCCTTGGAGTCGAGCAGACCGCACAGGTCCTAGAGCTTGTCAAAACACTTGCGCGCCGAGGCCTCGGTGTCGTGATCGTCTCCCACAACCTGGTCGACGTCTTTGCGGTGGCGGATCGGATCTGCGTGCTCCGGTTGGGGGCGACAGCCGGGGTGTTCGATCGGCGGACGACCGCTCCTGACCAGATCGTGGCCGCTATCACCGGAGGCGCGACCCTGCATTGAAAGACGCTCCGACCAGTTCTCTCAGCTCCCGGCATTCCCCTCTCTCAAAGCTGGCTGAGGGGCTGGGGGGCCCAAGGGCAAGCATCGGCAGAGCCTTGAGCACCCTTGGCATCGCCGAGCCAGGCCCTTTCCCGGTCCTGATCGGCATCGCGCTCATCTGGGCGTTCTTCCAGGCGCAAAGTCCGTACTTTCTGTCGGCGAGAAACCTGTCGAACCTAATCCTTCAGATGGGGGTCACAGGAATCCTGGCGACCGGCGTCGTCTTGGTGATGATCGCGGGTGAGATCGACCTCTCGATTGGATCGGTTGCCGGCGTTTGCGCCGGCTTGCTCGGGGTCCTGCTCACGTTTCAGCACTGGCCGACAGCCGCCGCCCTCGCCGCCGTGCTCGCGCTGGGCCTCGCGGCAGGTCTGATCCAGGGGCTCGTGACCGTCTACGTAGGCGTGCCTTCGTTTCTGGTGACCCTTGGCGGGTTTCTCACGTGGGCCGGACTGCAGCTGGCGGTCATCGGCAATGAGGGCGAGATCCCGGTGGCCAGCCCCTTCGTGCTCGGCATCGCCAACAACTACGTCCCGGCCGCGGTGGCCTGGGCGATGGCGCTGGTCGCGATCGCCGTCGCTGTCGCGGTCGAGCTGTGGCGCCGGCGTGCCTGGGTAGCGGCGGGTCTGGCGCCGCCGTCATGGTCGCGGACGGCGCTCAAGTTGGGGCTCATCGGTGGGGGACTCTTCGCCCTGGTCGGCTATCTCAATGCCTACTTTGGGATCCCCTATCTCCTCGTCATCCTTCTCGGCCTGACAATCATCTTCGGATGGGTGACGCGACGCACGGTCGTCGGACGTCACCTCTATGCGATCGGCGGCAACGCGGAAGCCGCCCGGCGTGCTGGGGTGCCAGTCGGCCCGATCCGGATCGCGGTCTTGTCGATGAGCGGGATGTTCGCCGCCACGGCGGGCGTGGTCAGCGCCTCACGGCTCTTTTCCGTTTCTGTGGGAACTGGCGGTGGAACTCTCCTGCTCGAGGCGATCGCGGCGGCCGTAATCGGCGGCACCAGCCTCTTTGGAGGCCGCGGCCGCGTGTACCACGCCATCCTGGGCGCTCTCGTCATCGTCAGCATCGAGAACGGCCTCGACCTTCTCGGTCAGCCCGCCGCCACCAAGGACATCGCAACCGGAATCATCCTGGTTCTTGCCATTTCGCTTGATGCAATCAGTAGGCGTCGCCGGGCTACGGCCGCCGCCTGAGGGGAGAAGAGCTACGTGCACGATGAAGGACTGAGCTTTCCCAACCACTTCCTACTCGGGGCCGCCACCGCTGCCTACCAGGTCGAGGGAGCCGCGCACGAGGACGGTCGCGCGCCCTCTATTTGGGACACGTTCTGCCGGATCCCCGGCAAGGTGCGCCACGGTGATACCGGAGACATCGCGTGCGACCACTACCACCGCTTGGATGAGGACCTCGACCTCATCTCCGCGTTAGGCATGCAGGCGTACAGGTTCTCGATCGCGTGGCCGCGCGTCATGCCCGACGGGAACGGAAAGCTGAACCAAAAGGGGCTCGATTTCTACCGTCGAGTGCTTGATGGACTTCACTCGCGTCATGTAGTGCCCATGGCAACGCTGTATCACTGGGACCTGCCCCAAAAGCTTCAGGATCGAGGCGGTTGGCTCAGCCGCGAGACTGCCGATCGTTTCGCCGAGTACGCCTCGAGAATGGCTGCCGCGTTCAGGGATGATGTTGCGTTCTGGGTCACGGTCAACGAGCCATGGTGCTCGGCCTTCGCCGGACATCTGGAGGGCCGGCATGCACCCGGGTTGACCGATCTGGGTTCCGCGGTGGCCGCGGCTCACCACCTTCTTCTGGGTCACGGCCTTGCCGTCCGGGCGCTGCGTGAGGCTCAAGTCACGGGCCAGGTCGGGATTGCGCTCAATCTCTCAGACGTCCACCCGGCGACGTCCCAGACGGAAGACATCGCCGCAGCGGCACGCGTCGACGGTTACGAGAACAGGTGGTTCCTGGATCCCTTGTTCAAATCCGGCTATCCCGACGATATGTTGGCCTGGTACGGCCGGGAGGCTGATCTGAGTGCGATTCGGGAGGCCGACTTCGAGGTCATCCGCGCGCCGCTCGACTTCGTCGGGATCAACTACTACGAGCGAAAAATCGTGTCCCATGGGGGTGGCGTCAATGGCGCCCAGAGGCAACCGCCCGAGGGCCCTCTGACCGCAGGTGGGCTGCCGGTCAGGCCTGATGGGCTGTTCAACATCCTGACCCGCGTTCATTCTGAATACACCAACCTGCCCGTTTACGTGACTGAAAACGGCGCGGCTTTCAATGACTACGTGGACCCAGAGGGCGGCGTGGACGACATCGAGCGCGTTGCCTTCCTGGACGCGCACCTGCGCAGCCTCCAGGCGGCGACAGCCGCAGGAATCGATGTGCGCGGTTACTTTGTCTGGTCGCTCATGGACAACTTCGAGTGGGCGGATGGATACAGCCGTCGATTCGGAATCGTCTACGTGGACTACCGAACGCAAACCCGGATCCCGAAGGCGAGCGCGATTTGGTTCCGCGAGGTTCTCAGGGCCGGGGCTACCGCCAGGGTCCGGTGAACATTCCGTCGACTTCAGCGTGCGGTCTTCGAGAGCTTCGCCAACGAAATTGCATGCGAGTTGTTGAAGCCCTACGGTCTCACCCGACTTTGACGCAGGCTGGAGTCTCGACCGTGGTGAAGGAGCTGAAGCGGCGTGCCATTGTCGAGACGACGATGAGCGCTCCGTCCGGGACCCGTGGCGGCCGTCCAGGGACACGCTTGAGGCTTCTTCGTCCAGACCCGTCATCTGCAGACCTCAGGTTGGTCGACGGACCCTACGACGATCAAATCCACCAGATCGTCCAGCAGAACACCGCGCTCACGACGGAGAATGCACGACTCAGCTCCCTGGTGGCATCGATCAAGGAGCTGATGGCCGGGCGTGAGGAAACGCGCTCCTGAAGGGGCCGGCGTTCAGCACCCTCGCCTGCCCGGCATGGACTCTCGCGCAGGCGCTGGCCAGGGGACGCGAGTACCGCTATCGCGGAGTTGAGCTGCGCCTCATCGACGCGAACAAGTCCCGACGGATGGCCACCCCGTGACGTCAGCACTCTGGCTGAGGTCGGACCGCGGTCGATGAAGGGCCGCTTGCTGCCCCGAGTCGTCGTATTGGGGCAACCGGCTCCACTAGAGGAGCCCGAGGCTTAGTTCTTGCGTCCCGACATGTTTTCAAAGTCTCTGGGATCAAAGAAGTCCGAACACGAGGGTGAGATGGAGCAGGAGTCGGGGCCCTCGGCCCCCAGTAGCAAGCAGGATGTCGACTTCATTTATCGGCTGGGCTAAACCTAATTCAGCCTGCCAACCCTTGATGTGGCACTGGCGATAGCGTCCATGTGGAGCCACTGTCGGCCGACTGTGCGACGTGACAGGTATCAGGTTCACGCGATAGCCAACAGGGCGCACACTCGCGCACTGCCTGGGACGCCTTGCGTAACTCGACATTCGTCCTCACGGTTGTCTAGGTAAGAGAAATGGTTCGAAAGATGGCCGCTCCCCTAGCGGCAGCCTGGCTCATCGCGGGAACGGTGGCGCCGGGGCAGGTCCTGGCCGCCGCCCCGACGGGCGGGTGGACCAGCGCCGGCAGCTTGAGCACACAGCGGCCGGGATCAGAGCTAAGCGTTCTGCTGACGGATGGCCGCGTGCTGGTGGCCGGTGCATCGGGCGATGACTACGCAGGCCTTGGGAATGTCGACATCTACGACCCCGCCCACGGTTGGTCTTTGGGACCGCACCTGGACGGGGACCCCCTGGGCGTTGTCGCGTCGCCCCTGCCGAACGGTAGCGCGCTGATCGCGGGCGGAACCCCCTTTTTGGGGGGCTTCGACGGTCCCGGACCGGACCCAGTTGCCAAGGCGATGACATATGACCCGGCGAGCTCGACCTGGAAGAGTGCGCCGAGCATGAGCAGGGCCCGCAACAGCGCCACAGCGACGCCGCTGGCCGATGGTCGGGTCCTCGTGACTGGGGGCTACGACCGCAAGGTCGTGCAGCTGCCCAATCCTGACCAGCAGCCGTTCTGCTGCCTGCGAATTGACATCACTGCCCTCGCGACCAGTGAGATGTTCGATGCGAAGACGAGCAGCTGGTCTTCGGCGGGAAACCTCGGTCATGCGCGATATGGCCACCAGGCGGTCACCTTGATGGACGGAAAGGTGTTGGTGGTGGGCGGGCAGGACCAGCCGGGGAATCCTGCAGCCTATCTAGCCTCCGCGGAGCTCTTTGATCCGTCCACCGGAACATGGGCCGGCGCGGGCGACATCGAAGCGCCTCGGAGTGGTTTCACGCTCACCGCCCTGGCCGACGGCCGGGCCCTCCTTGCGGGCGGTCTAGCCCCCGACGGTATGACCGTGCTTCGGTCGACGCTGCTGTACGACCCGCACACAAACGCATGGGCGCAGGGACCAGACATGAAGGACGCGCGGACAGAGCATGGTGCGGCCCTGTTGAAGGACGGCCGCGTGCTCGTCACGGGTGGCGTCGATAAACTCGGCCGTCTGGCGACGTCAGAGATATTTGATGCGGCGACGGGGGCCTGGATCACGACGGGAGCGCTGAGAACGGCCCGCAGTGATGCGGTGGCCGTCCCGTTGCATGGCGGACGGGTCCTTGTCGCGGGCGGACGCGGGTCGAAGACCGGGCTGGCCGACTCGGAGATCTTCGATCCCAACGCCACGGGTGCTTTTCCGGTCCCGCGGACGGTTGTTGGTCCTGGGACCTGGGCCATCAAGCCAACTCTGCCGGTTCCTTCCTACGCGCAGGACCTTCGTCTCTTGAAGGACGGGAGGGTGCTGATGCTCTCGGGCGGTGGCTACCCGGGCTACGTGGCTCAGATCTACGACCCCAGGTCGGCCACGTGGACCACATCCTTCACACGAACTTCCGACCAGCAATTCACCGCCGGAACGGCGCTGGCCGATGACAGAGTCCTGCTTGTCACCCTGGATAGCGAAGGCCTCAAGCCTGCCAAGGCCGAGGTGATCGACCCGCTGACCGGGGCGGCACGTGCTGCCGTTTCTCCAGGGACCCTTGGAAGCGCGCGGCTCGACCTTCTTCCGGATGGACGGGTGTGGCTGACCGGAGGTCCCGCAGGAGACAAGAGGTCACTCTTCTACGATGCGTCGGCCGATAGGTGGTCGCCGGGCCCCGACGTACCGAACGATCTGTACGTCGGCACGGTCACCTGGATTCCCGGCGGCCGCGTGCTGGTCGGCGGAATTCTCAAGGCCATGGTTCTCGATCCGAGATCCGGTCAATGGTCTGAGGCGAGAGGTTTTCCAGGCCGCTGGAACAGTTACTCCGCCACCATGCTGCCCAACGGCGACGTGCTTTTAGCGGGCGGCACCGAAGATCAGATGCAGACCGATGGCCGCCTTCTATCGGTTGGCACGACGCGCGTCATGCGCTGGAACCACCTCACCGGTTTGCTCGAGAGAGCCCGCGATATGACCGCCCCACGCCCGTTCCACTCGACCGTCGTTCTCAGGGATGGTCGTGTGCTGTTCGCAGGTGGCATCGCGAGCGCCGATTCGGGAAGCGACCCCGTGTCGACGGCCGAGCTCTACGACCCAGTCAAGGACACATGGTCGTCTGCGCAGTCCTTGCCCGAAGCCAGGTCCCAGATGACCGGAGTCCTGCTGCCGGACGGAACCGTGCTCGAGGTTGGCGGCTGGGCTCTGTTCAATCCGGCGAGAACGATGGCCTACGCGCCCGAGGCGATGGCGAAACCTGC
>DASWGF010000086.1:0-2457 GCA_036393875.1 Candidatus Dormiibacterota bacterium | reverse complement strand
TGACCCGGAACAAGCCGGCCCTCGAGCGCGATTCCTATACTCGCGAAATGGCTTTTCTCTTCAAGGGCAAGCGCGTGCCGGAAGGCGTCGATCCGGCCCGCATCCCGCCCGGCCAAACCCTCACGGCCCCCGACCGCTGGCCGCTCCTGCAGTTCGGACCGGTGCCCGACACCGACATCGCGACGTGGGACTTCAAGGTGTTCGGGGCGGTCGAAGACCCGCTCACAGTCGACTACAAAGAGCTTCGCTCACTGCCTTCCAAAGACGTCATCGCGGACATCCATTGCGTCACCGGTTGGAGTCGCGTCGGCGACACCTGGACCGGCGTCCCGATTCGCGAGCTCCTCGACCGCGTCAAGCCCAAGCCCGAAGCGAAGTACGTCATGGCCCACTGCGAGTACGGGTACACGACATCGGTCCCGCTCGAGGTGCTGGACGCGGAGCAGAACCTGTTGTGCTATGCCTGGAATGGACACGATCTGACGGCCGACCATGGGTGGCCGCTGCGTCTGTTCGTCCCCTCGAAATACTTCTGGAAGTCGGCGAAGTGGTTGCGCGGGCTAGAGTTCATGGAGCGCAACCGGCTCGGTTTCTGGGAGCAGCGTGGATACCACGATGAAGCAGATCCCTGGAAGGAGACACGCTACTGGTAGCCACGGCACGCCGGCCGGGCCGCCTCTCGTCACCTTCACCTCAGATTTCGGCACCGGTTCACCCCTGGTCGCGGCAATGAAGGCGGTGGTGCTCGCGGGCTGTCCGAACGCGACGCTCGTCGACGTCAGCCACGAGGTCCCGCGATTCGACGTCTTCGCGGGCGCTTTCATGCTGTTCGCAGGCACGCGGCATTTCCGCGCCGGCTCCGTGCACATGGCCGTGGTAGATCCTGGCGTCGGCAGCTCGCGGCGGCGCCTGGTGATTCGTGCCGGCGGGCGCTTCTATATCGGCCCCGACAACGGGCTGTTCGGGATCGTGATCGACGAAGTCGGCATGCAGCAGGCGGTGGAGCTTCCTCCCGTTCCCGGGGGCGCTCCCACCTTCGAAGGGCGGGATGTGTTCGCCCCCGCCGCCGCCGCGTTGGCGTCGGGCGTGCCGCTCGAGTCACTGGGCCACCCGACGGCGGCGCCGACGATGCTCGACGACTCCGGCCCGCGCGTCCTCTGGACCGACGGGTTCGGCAACCTGGTGACGAACCTCAAGCCACCGGTCCGGCCGATGCGCATCCACAACCACTACGTCACCGCTTCTGCGAAGACCTACGCCGAAGCCAGGCCGAACGAGCCCTTCGTTTACGTCGGCAGCATGGGTTATCTCGAGGTCGGCATCCGCGAGGCGCGCGCAGACAGAGTGCTTGGGGCAAGACCGGGTATGCGGGTCGATCTGCTCTGAGCTGACGCACGCCTTTACAGGCTGGGTTGGCTTCTTTTCGTTGTCTCGGTAGCGTTCCGCCTCGCCATGGCGCGATTTGCGTTCCTCCTGCTGACGGTTTGTCTGACGGCGTGCTCGGTTCCCCCAGCCGCGGCGCCGGTCGCGAACTCAGCTCTGGTCGCACAGGCGCCGGGTGTGGGCGGGGCGCTCCCGACATCGGGGTCGGGGCGCCCCGAGCCCGTGGCTCTGTGGCAGGACGCCGAAATCTTCCGGCTGGTCGCGGGACTCATCGAATCAGCACGCACCCACGTGATGGTGGAGATGTACGAGCTGGGCCGGCGAGATCTCGTGTCTGAGCTCGGCTCCGCGCACGCGCGGGGGGTGGCCGTGCAGGTGATCACAGATCCAACGGTGAACGCAAGCCGGCGGTCAGCCCTGCTGCTCGACAGGCTGCAGGTGCCAGAGCGTGTGTATCCCGTCGATGACGTCCGCCATCAGATCGACCATGTGAAGCTCCTGATCGCGGACGGCGAGGCTGTCGTCGGTGGGATGAACTGGGGCGCGCACAGCAGCCGCAACCACGATTACGTCCTCGAGACGCACGTGCCGGCGGAGATTGCGCGCCTCGCGCGCATCTTCGCCCAGGACTGGGACCTGGCCGGAGGCCATCCCGCGCCGCTGGCGCCGGCGCCGTCGGAGATTGCCCAGACCGCGCCGGGCGAGGAGATCCGGGCGATGCTGCACAGCGCGCTCGGACGCGCGCGCGTGCGCGTGCTGGCTGAGGTCTATACGTTCACCGATCCACAGATCCTCGCCGGCCTCGCGGCCGCCCATCGGCGCGGCGCCTCGGTCCGGGTCCTTCTCGACCCCAACCAGCCGTACAACCGCCACGCCTACGCTGTCCTTTCCTCGAGCGGCGTAGCGGTGCGTTGGTATCCGGTCCCGAAGGGTGCGTTGCTGCACGCCAAGATCGGACTCTTTGACGGCGAGTTGATCCTGGGCTCTGCCAACTGGACGCTCTCCGGGCTCGGCGTCAACCATGAGCTCGACATCGAAACTCAGGACCCGCACGCCGTGTCGGCGTACGGGTCC
>DASWGF010000085.1:0-2738 GCA_036393875.1 Candidatus Dormiibacterota bacterium | reverse complement strand
GCTGTGGCGATGGCCAAGGTCAAAGAGGACAAGGATCGCGAGGCCGGCGACGGCTTCGACGGCACCTGGGTGGCGCATCCGGACCTGGTGACCATCGCGACCGAATCCTTCGATCATGTGCTCGGCGATCGCCCGAACCAGCTCGATCGGCAAAGGCCCGATGTTCACGCCGACCCCAGGCAGCTCATCGATGTGCGCGCGCCGGGCGGCACGGTCACCGAGGGCGGGCTCAGGCTGAACGTCAGCGTCGGCATCCAGTACATCGAGTCCTGGATGCGTGGCGTGGGCGCGGCGGCCATCAACAATTTGATGGAGGATGTCGCCACCGCCGAGATATCGCGGTCGCAGGTGTGGCAGTGGTGCCGCCATGCGACGCGTCTGGTCGAGGGGGCAACAGTGACGGCGGACCTCGTGCGCGAGATCACCGACGACGAGATGGCGAGCCTACACGCCCGGCACGGCGAAGAGTTGTGGAAGAAGGGGCGGTTCGAGGAGGCGCGCCACGTGTTCGAGGAGGTCGCGCTGGCCGAGAGCTTTCCGGCCTTCCTGACGCTGGTCGCCCAGCGCTACATCGACTGAGGGGTAGCGGCTAGGGAATCACCCTCGGCGGCGCCGGAGGCTTGCCCGGCAGCCTGCGCCACTGCCTCGGGCCGACCCCGTTGTTCGGGTTGCCCGGCACGAAGGCCACGGCCGACGGCTTGACCATGCAGTTGTCCTTGCGCACGACGCTGCGCTCGCCGCCTTCCTGATGCTCGATCACGACCGTCCTCTCGAGCACCGCCCGCACGCGTACCTGCTTGCCGTTGACCATCGCGTTGAAGCCACCGCTGACCTCGTGATTCAAGGGCGGGACGATGCTTGCCAGCGAGACGAGATCGGCGGCGGTTTTGCTCATTTAATGGCTTCCTCGGGCTTGGCGGCGGTTCTGCAGCCGCGGAAAAAATGAAAAGTGCCGATCTCATGGTCGGCAGCCCGAGTTTACCAGAACGTTACGCGTGCCCCCGGAAGCCGAGGGGCCGGGCGCAGGCACGCTAAGCGGCCGGGTTGTGCTCCTGCAGCCGTAGCTGCCGGGCCGCCTCGCGGCCCCGTCGCGCCGCTTCCTTGCTCGCCAAATGGCGCACGCGCAGGTGGGCCGGGTCGACCATCAGCCGCTGCCGGTTGACCAGGATCTTGGGCTCGCCAGGGGCGGGTTCGATGACAGCGGTCCGCTCCAGCACGGCCGTCACCCAGACACGCCGGCCGTCGACCTCGGCTGCGAAGTCGGGAAGGATCTCGTCATCCTCGTCCATCTCGACGCTGTCCAGCCGGACCAGCTCACCGCGGCTCGACTGCTCTCCTGCGGGTTTTCGGTACGAATCCATGCTCATATGCCAGATACCCGATCGCGAGCAGGACCAAACCCAGCCCGAGCCACGGAAGCAGGTACGCCGGGAAGATACCCAGCAGATCGCGAACACGCGGTCCGAGGCGCCGTCCCAGCTCGAGGAATATCGCCGCCCAGATGGTGGCCGAGAACAATACGCACGGTGTGAAAACCCGATAAGGGACGTTCAGTATTCCCGAAAGCGCCGAAATCACGATCCGCATCCCCGGGATGTGGCGGCCGATGATGATCGTCCACGGACCCCAGCGCTTGAAGGCTCGTTCGGCGCGGTTCAGCTTTGCTTCAGTCAGGCCGATGTAGCCGCCGTAACGTCGGATGAATGGCCGCCCGTACTTTCGCGAGATCGTGAGGTTGCATGCGCTCCCCAGCACCGCTCCGGCGATCACGCCGAGGTACGCGAGCGGATAGGGGATCGACCCGGTGGTCGTCAAGTAGCCGCCATATGCAATGGCCGCGTCACCCGGCGCGGGCAGCGGTACCCCCAGCTCCTCCAGGAAGATCACGAAGAACAACCCGCCCGCCTGGTGATGCAGGATGAACAGGCGGATGACGCGTGTCAGCGGCCTGAGCCAGGATGGTTCCTGCAGCCACCCTGGAAGGGAACTCGCTAGATGGGCGGCCATGACCAGCATTCGTGTGGGCCGACCATACGGCCCCGCCGCGATTATATGTGCGGCGTTATGCCTGCCCCCGCGGGTGAGTACGAAATCAGCGACTCCGGCGTCGCCCAGGTCAGCCGCGTCCCGAAGGCTCTTTCGAAATGACGCGCGTAGGCGCGCGCGGCGCTTCCGGTGTCGATCCTGGCGCCGTTCAGCGCCGCCACCGAGGTCGGCCGCTTCTCGGCATGCCCGCAGGGAACGATGCCGTCGAAGTAGTCGAGGTCGGTTGTGAGGTTCAGGGCGAAGCCGTGGCTGACCACCGAGCGGTTCAGCTTGATCCCGATCGCGGCCACCTTCTCGCCATTTGACCAGACGCCAGTGAGGCCGGGATCTCCGGGCTCGGAGGCGATGCCCAGCTCACTCAAGTAGTCGATCAACGACAGCTCGAGCTTCTCCAGGTACTGAGGGATCGTGATCCCGAAATGGGTGAGGTCGAGGATCGGATAGCCGACCAGCTGGCCGGGGCCGTGGTAGGTCGCCTCGCCACCCCGGTCGGACCAGATGACGTCGACCTCGCGCCGGCCGCGTTCGGCCTCGTCCCAAAGCAAGTCGCGTGCGCTCGCGGCCTTGCCCATCGTGAACACGTGAGGGTGCTCGAGCAGCAGCAGCGTGTCGGGCGCGCGGCCGTCTCGCACAGCCTCCACCAGCTCGGCCTGGAGGTCCCAGACCGTGCGGTAGCCGGCGCTACCCAGCCA